>NZ_JBIMLI010000039.1:0-4305 GCF_051859755.1 Limnospira sp. | reverse complement strand
TGGGAGAGGGGTTTGGGGTGAGGGCTGTATTTCATAGAGATGAGAAGCGCTAGATTAACTAAATTGACTGGCGCTGCCAATTTTTAATATCCCAAGTATTAGCATCCCAAGGGGAGGGTTCAATACCAGTTAAAGTATTACTAATTCCCGTAGTAGTCGCACGTTCAACAATGGGCATTACTGCGACATCTTCCCGTAGAAACTCATCCATTTGACGGAATAATAAGGCTCGTTTTTCTGGGTCTAGTTCGGTGGTTGCTTTTCGCCACATTTCGTCATATTGAGGGTTGCAATAACGAGCATAATTAGGTCGTTGCCAATTATTTTCTTTTTGGGAAATTTCCCCACAGGTCCACCACTTCATGTGAGGTCCTGGGTCGGGACTTTCATTTCCTGTAGTTAACATTTGGAGGTCTGCATAAAAATGATTAATGGTGTCGGTATTGGCGGGGTCGCCAGAGAAGAAGATACCCGGGTCAATGCTTTTTAATTCGACCCTTATCCCGATCGCCTCTAAAGACTGTTTAACTATTTCTTGAGTTTTCTGGCGCACGGGATTAACTGATGTTTGAAACACCACGCGCATTTCTAATCCATCTCGGTCACGGATACCATTATTATTAGTATCTTTCCAGCCAGCTTCATCTAACAAAGTTTTAGCTTTTTCTAGGTCGTGGCTATAGTTAATTTGATTGGATCTATAAGCGGCTGGAATAACTATTAATTGCGCGGTCGGACGACCTGTTTTTCCATAAAGTTGATTAGCTATAGTATCACGGTCTATAGCCAAATCAAAGGCTTGTCGGACTCGTTTATCACTAAAAAAGGGATGGGGGAATTGAACACTAGAACGTTCTCCATCTGCGGTAGCTTGATTAGGGTCGGTAAAATTAAACATAATCCTTTCCACATAGGACCCAAAATTCGCCAAAATTTTGCCTTTCCCTCCGGCTGCTAACTGTTGGAGAATATGACCTTCTACCTGTAAGTTAAAAGCATAATCAAAATCTCCCGTTTGTAAGACGGCTCTAGCGGCTGAGGTCGCATCACCACCCCCTTTAATTTCTACTCTTTCAAAAAAGGGTTTATCTGGCTCCCAATAATTGGGGTTAGCTTCGTAAAGGGCTAAGTCTCCGGGTTGAAAACTTACCAGTTTATAGGGTCCGGTGCCAATGGGTTGATTATTCGCCCTAGCGGACCGAATATTAGAGTTATTGTAACTAGCAAAAATATGCTCTGGGAGAATTAAGCCTCTTTGACCAGTAAAAGGAACCGACCAACCCGGAGTAATATTTTTAAAAGTAATTTTGATGGTGTAATCATCTAGGGCTTCTACGCTTTCAATACCTGCGTAAACCTCAGCACTAGATGAACCTACATCAGGGTTCATAATAAAGTTATAAGTGAAAACCACATCTTTGGCGGTGAAAGGTTCGCCGTCAGACCAAGTTACACCCGATCGCAATTTCCAAGTTACCGATTTTCCATCTGCTGCGACACTCCCATTTTCTCGACTGGGAATTTCCGCCGCCAGAAGAGGAATCAGGCGATCGCTATGATCATAACTCGCCAAAGGCTCATACACTAACCTAGCCGCATCAAAGTCTTTAAATCCTGTCGCTAAGTGAGGATTAAGGATAGTAGGAGACTGCCAATAGAGAAGTTTAAGGTTTTTGTCATTTTGAGTAGTTGGCGCGTCCTGGGGGCTACAGGCTGCGAAGGTGATAGACAAGAAACAGGAAAGAATCACTAGAGGTAGGAATAAACGCCGAATCATATTTTTAGGGTAATCAATGTCCGCCCTTAAATTTGTAGCAGACATTAGCACATTTGGCGAACCGATTTAGTTAACCACCTCTCGATTAACTACTTTCCCTAAAAATAGGATTGTCAGAATCCCAAGATTATGCTATAAGTCTATAGTCTATGTAACGGACCTTTTATAATCCCTCTTTTAGGGCGATCGGCGAGACAGGCTGAGGCTTGGCATCTTTCTCCCTTTATATAAGTCTAAGCAATTCTACCGGGAACTAACTCATGGATACTTTGGGATACTTAATCAATACAGACGTAGATGGGTTTTCCATGATTAATCTGACCACTCCCCTCGCGCAAATTTTATCACAACCCATTCAGGACCCCGTAGCGGTTTTCTTAATTATTATGGGGATGATGCTCATTGCTCCCCTAGTATTTGAACGCATAAAACTACCTGGTATTGTCGGATTAATCTTAGCCGGAGTTATTATTGGTCCCCATGGCATAGGGTTACTTGCCAGAGATAATACCATAGTTTTATTGGGGACTGTGGGATTGTTATTCTTGATGTTTCTAGCAGGCTTAGAAACCAGCTTAGACGACCTCAAACTAAATGCCAAGTCAGCCTTTTGCTTCGGTTTACTCACCTTTTTATTACCGATGATACTGGGAACTATAGCCATGATGGCTCTGGGTTACAGTGTATTAGCTGCCATCTTAGTAGCCTCTTGTTTTGCTTCCCATACTCTCCTAGCTTTACCCATCTTAAACCGTCTGGGAATTATGCGTGCTTCCTCCGTAACCGCCACCCTAGGAGGAACCTTAATTACCAATGTGTTAGCCTTATTAGTTTTAGCAGTTGTCGTCAAAGCCCATCGCGGCGATTTAACCCTAGAATTTTGGCTATTTTTAATTCCGGCTTTAACCATTTATACCTTCGCATCTCTCTGGGGAGTTCCCAAAATTGGTCGCTGGTTTTTCCGAAAATTTGGTCATGACGAAGGCGCAGAATTTACCTTTGTTGTCGCCACATTATTAGTAGCTTCCTATGTAGCGCAACTCATCGAAATTGAACCCATTATTGGCGCTTTCTTGGCTGGTATTGCTCTGACTCCTATTATCCCTAACTTGAGTCCATTAATGAACAGGATTCAGTTTATTGGCAATACCCTATTTATTCCCTTCTTTCTCATCTCTGTAGGGATGTTAATTGACCCTCTAATTTTAATCAAAGAACCTCGCTCTCTTTTAGTCGCAGTAGTCATGATTGTGGCAGAATTTATCAGCAAGTATGCAGCCGCTTGGACTTCCGGCAAAGTTTTTGGCTGGCCGTTTCCAGAGAAAATGGTTTGCTTTGGTCTGTCTGTAGCTCAAGCTGCTTCGACTCTGGCGGCGATTACGGTAGCTTTTAATATTGAATTAGTAGATGAGTTAACTGTTAATGGTGTTATTGCCATGATTTTATTTAGTTGTATCGCTTCTCCCTGGATAGTCAATCGTTGGGGTAAATTAGTCAAACCAGCCGAAAAATTAGACGGCGACAATCAGCGCAATTGGTCGGAAAGGGTATTAGTTCCGGTCGCTAACCCTAGCACAGAAGATAACCTATTACAATTGGCGATTTTGCTGGTCAAAAAATCTAAAGGTACTCTATTACCTCTTAATGTGATTTCTGACAAAAACGGTAATATTTCTTCCTCGGCTAAAACTAAACAAAGCCGTTTATTGTCTGTGGCTGAACAGATAGCTCACGCCGCAACGGTTAAGGTTGAGTCTATTGCTAGAATTGATGCAGCTATATCCAGGGGAATTGTTCGTAGTGCCACCGAACGCAACGCGACGCTGATTATTTGCGGTTGGAAGGGGTATTCAACCTATCAAGAGAATTTCTTTGGTAGCGTAATTGATCAGATTATCAGGCGTTCACCTGTGCCAGTTTTGATTACTCGCTTCCCTCAGCCTCTGGAAAATACGGAGAGGGTATTTATGGTATTCAATCAAGGGGAAATTTCCTCTTGGGAATTTAAACAAACTCTGGAAATAACTAAAGCGATCGCTGAAGAAATTAAAGCGAAATTACACTTATTGGTATTGGTGACTGATTATCTGACCGTGGATTTAAATCTTTCATCCTTCGGTCTAAGTAAAGATACCCCAGTTCAACAAATACAAGGGAATTTTATTATGAAAGTTTCCCGAATGCTCAAAACTAATGATTTGTTATTATTAACTCCCGGCAGTCATGAGAATCAGGCTTTCGGATTCTCTAGAAGCGGCTTGGTAGAACCAGAAACAATTGTTCGCGCTCATTCAGATGTTGCGACTATTGTCGTTCATTTCCCTAAACTTAGTTAATGGTTGCTAAATCTCTCTCTTGATATGTTCGTTAATGGTCAAAATCATGTTTAAATCTTCTCAACAATTCAGCCATTTTTCGGTCTATTTCCTAACAGTAATTGACAAAACCAAATTCGGCGTGATATTTTAAGGATAATGCCTATCTTGTGTCTATAACTGGATAACCTGCCGGAAACCATTATTCTGTCG
>NZ_JBIMLI010000038.1:0-36782 GCF_051859755.1 Limnospira sp. | reverse complement strand
AACGGTGCTTTTGGAATCTTTCTAAAAGCTTTGCGGGATACCGCCTCTGTTACCTTAACGGGTAATAGTGCTATCGTTGCATTGTCCGGGAACAACCGGAAAAATGCCGCGTAAATGTATCAGTGTATGTGCTACAATTAGAGATTGTGATTTTAACACTGATTGTGGGAGGATAGGCAAATGGCTCAACAAACACTCAAAGGAACTAGCCGTAAGAAAAAGAGAGTATCTGGGTTTCGGGTACGGATGCGGACGAGAAATGGTCGTGCGGTGATTAGGTCTCGCCGGAAAAAAGGACGGTCACGGTTATCTGTTTAAGGGATATCCGTTTCACTGGTGGCAGACTTTCAATGGATTTGGGGGAGTGTCAAAGCAGTGGTCATAACCCTGATACGCAAGCGATGGGCTCACGCTTGGCGATTGATATGAGCCCTAGCTTCTATTCCCGCCGGGTGATGCGCCCTCGCTGGTCTAGGTATCCACTGCTATAACTGATCAAATCAAAATGTTGCCTCAAGTAAATCGACTGCGCGCTCCCAAAGATTTTAAGGCAGTCTATACTAGGGGACTACATCGTAAAACTGCTCATTTAACCCTGAGAGCATTAAAACGGTTAGTTCCGCCTGAGATGGATGCAGGGGTCCCCGCGAGTAGGTTTGGTATTTCTATCAGTCAGAAGGTTAGCAAGCGTGCGGTGCGACGAAATCTGCTCAAACGACAAATTAGAGCGGGACTGCGACAGTTATTACCAACAATCTCGCCAGGTTGGGATGTGGTGATTGTGGTCAAGCCAACGGCGATCGAGTGCAATTATGCAGAAATTCTGCGAGAATTAGAAAAGTTGTTAGTACAAGCAGAGGTTTTACATGGGCATTCGGGAGGAGAGCTTTTATGAAGGTGGGCCCCATATTGGTGATCTGATTATAAATTTACTGATCGGATTTACGATTATCGGCTTGCCTTTGACTGTGGGAGCAGTGGTCCGCGCACTGTGGCTGCGTTATCGTATTACTAACCGCCGGGTTTCTGTGATTGGAGGATGGATGGGACGCGATCGCACTGATGTGGTGTACTCAGAAATTGTGAGTGTCGCCAAAGTGCCTAGGGGATTCGGAGCCTGGGGAGATATGGTGCTAACCCTGAAAAATGGCAACCGTCTGGAACTAAGAGCTTTACCGAGATTTAGAGAGCTTTACGACTACATTAGTGAAAAAATTGCTCAAAAACAGGGAAGATCGCCGGGTGTGATCGGTCAGTAACTTAAAATTCACCCATAGTGGTTGATTATATTTCCTTGTGGTCATAGACAATCAGGAAATATAGATTCAATCAGATGGCGCAAAAAAGTTCCACCCTGGGAACTTAATTGTTAAAATTTGTATAAAAAATCAAGCAGCTAGGTTAACTCTTGACGCATGGACTTTGGTATTGGGTTTCTTTCCAACAATTTGATGTTACCGATCCTGGATTTTTTCTACGGGATCGTCCCTAGTTACGGTTTGGCGATCGTAGCCTTAACTCTGGTGATTCGTTTTGCACTATATCCGCTGAATGCCGGGTCAATTCGGAATATGCGGCGGATGAAGGTGACACAACCGCTGATGAAAGAGCGAGTGGACAAAATCCAAAAGCTCTATAAAGATGACCCGGTGAAACAACGCGAAGAGATGAGCAGAGTATATAAGGAATTGGGTAATCCTCTGGCGGGTTGCTTTCCACTACTGCTACAGATGCCAATTCTATTTGCTTTGTTTGCTACCCTGCGAGGATCACCCTTCTCGGATGTTAACTACGCCATTGACCTGCAAATTTTTCCCCAAGAACAAATTGAGCAAATTCAACCGCAAATATATAAGAGTAAGGCTCAGAATGTTTATGTAGCAGATGGTGTTCACTCTTCCGTACAGGCTTTGATTGATACTGGTAATAATTTGGCAGTGGGACAAAAAACCCAGGTGAAATTTCAAACAGCACAAGGGGAAAGTCTACAGTCAAAGCTGGATAGTTACGAAAACCCCAAAGTTAAACCCCATTGGATGGTAACTAAAGGGGAAGATAAGGTTCAGATTGATGATGAAGGGAATTTGGTAGCTGTCAAACCGGGTGAAGTGACAATCCAAGCCAGCCTGAAAGGAATTGCTGCTGATAAGGGATTTTTGTTTATTGATGCCTTGGGACGGGTAGGAGCTTTTGATGATGATGGTAATATCCACTGGGATATAGTGGGCATGATTTTGGGATTCGGGATTAGTTTGTATATTAACCAGGTCCTCTCTGGTCAAAATCAAGGTAGTTCGGGTAATCCTCAACAAGATACGGTTAACAAAATCACGCCAGTTTTATTTACGGGGATGTTTTTCTTCTTCCCACTACCGGCTGGTGTTTTACTGTATATGCTGATTGCTAATATTTTCCAAACAGGTCAGGCGTTTATCTTGTCGCGAGAACCTTTACCGGAAAATCTCCAGAAAATTGTGGAGGAGTCGGAGAGACAAACCGGCAAAAAAGACAAAAAAGACAAGAAACCAGGTGAAAGTGGACGTGCTTCACTTCCTTTTGAACCAGGCGGACATTCTAAGAAGAAGGCATAAACTAAGCAATGGACAAGACTCAAATTAGTCGAGGTCAGGAGTGGATAGAGGAACTCCTAAAACTCGGAGATATTTCGGGTGATGTTGTCCCTACGCAGGAGGAAGACTCCTGCTGGTTAACCATTGACAGTCCCAATCTATCCCCTGAACAGGCTAAAAATCTGATTGGTGATGGTGGTGAGGGACTCGATTCGATTCAGTATTTGGTTAATACGATTCTGAATTTGGGGAAAGACAACGGTGAAAAAGTGGCTTATACTGTGGAGCTAAATGGGTATCGTGCCCGCCGCTACCAAGAGTTAAGAGCTTTGGCGGAAAATGCGGCGAGTCAGGTGCGACAAACGGGGATAGAGTTGGAAATTAAGTCTCTATCTTCGGTGGAACGACGGCTAATCCATAATATTCTCAAGGATAGTGAGGGTGTGGAAACTTATAGTCAGGGGAGTGAACCCGATCGCCGTCTAGTGATTAAAGTGAAAGCCTGACAAACATTTTGGCACAATAAGCGACGGCCACAAGATTATGGATGCTATTTACATCCCTCATTTGCTTAATGCACATCAGCGGACGGTGGAGTTTCAGTTTGAGGAGTTTATCCCGGGTTTGGATACCCTGACTCCGGTGCGAGGGTATATGCGAGTTAGTCATAAGACGACATTTTTGGATGTCCAGGGTCGTGCGGAGACGATTGTAACTTTGACTTGCGATCGCTGTCTGAAACAGTACAACCACCGCTTGAAAATTCTGACGAGTGAGGCGATCTGGTTAGAAAAATCATCTGATTACCAGATCGCTGAAGAGGTGGAGGTGGCTTTTGAGGATTTGGTGGAAACCCTAGACCCTCAAGGGCATTTTTCTCCTACGGATTGGTTTTATCAGCAGTTGTGTTTGGAATTACCAGGTCGTCAACTGTGTGACACGATGTGTCAAGTACCTACGGCCCCGACTGAGGTTTCGGAATCAGTAGATTCAGCGATAGATCACCGCTGGGCAGCCTTGGAAGCGTTAAAAAAACAATTATCTGGATAAAAAAGCCATGAGCCAATTTAACCAGGAGTTTGAATTATTACTGCGATCGCGCTATCCGGTGATTTATATTCCCACATTAGAGGAGGAGCGCCTTGAGTTAACTATCAAGCAGGTAGGTTTGAACCAAGGAAATCGAGCAGTTTATGTGTGGGATTTTGTAGAAGGTTACAACGAGGGAAATCCTAATGATATGGGATTTGCAGTTCGTAACCCCCTCCTCGCCTTGGAGTTTGTGGAAAAAGTGCCGGACACGACACCGGCGATTTTTATTTTGCGGGACTTTCATCGGTTTTTAGATGATATTTCCATTTCTCGTAAAATCCGTAATCTGGCGCGTCGCCTCAAGTCTCAACCGAAAAATTTGGTGATTATTTCCCCCCAAGTTACTATTGCTGAAGACCTCAGCGAAGTGATCACGATTCTGGAATTTCCATTGCCCGATCGCCTCACTATTGCTAAATCGGTGGAAAGCCTATTGATGGCAACGGGAAAAACCCCAGAGCCACGTCTGTTAGATGAAATGGTGCGCTCGTTTCAGGGTCTGTCTCTGGAGCGCATTCGCCGGATTTTGGCTAAGGCGATCGCTAATCATGGGGAACTACAACCCAGTGATATAGAGCTGATTTTGGAAGAGAAACGCCAAACTATTCGCCAAACTCAAATTTTGGATTTCTACCCCGCCAAGGAAAATATATCTGATATTGGCGGACTCGATAACCTCAAAGATTGGCTACTGCGGCGGGGCGGCGCTTTTTCGGAACGGGCGCGACAGTATGGATTGCCCTATCCCCGTGGTTTGCTACTGGTGGGGATTCAGGGGACGGGTAAATCTCTGACGGCTAAGGCGATCGCTCACCATTGGCATTTACCCTTATTACGTTTAGATGTGGGGCGGTTGTTTGCGGGACTGGTAGGGGAGTCGGAATCTCGGACTCGCCAAATGATTCAGTTAGCAGAGGCTCTCGCTCCCTGTGTCCTATGGATTGATGAAATAGATAAAGCCTTTGCGGGGGTTGATGGTAAAGGGGATGCCGGTACAACTAGCCGGGTATTTGGCACTGTGATCACTTGGTTGGCTGAAAAAACTTCTCCGGTTTTTGTCGTGGCTACTGCTAATAATATCCAATCTTTACCGCCAGAAGTTCTGCGTAAGGGTAGATTTGATGAGATATTTTTTGTGGGTTTGCCTAACCAAGATGAGCGGAAAGCGATTTTTGAGGTACACCTAACTAAATTGCGCCCCCAAGGTCTCAAAAATTACGATATCGATCGCCTAGCTTATGAAACGCCGGATTTCTCTGGGGCGGAAATTGAGCAAACTTTGATTGAAGCTATGCACATTGGTTTCAGTCAAAATCGTGATTTCACCACTGAGGATATACTGGAAGCCGCCAGTCAAATGATACCTCTGGCTCGTACTGCTCGCGATCAGATTCAATTTTTACAGGATTGGGCGGCGGCGGGTAAGGCTAGATTGGCTTCCCGACAAGATAGCCTCAATAAGCTATTTTAGACGGGGACTAGGTTATTTAATTTGTGGCTCGCCTTGATGTGGTTCCAATGTTCGCTATCATCAGGTTTCATTGAGCCGATTGTTTTTGGCGATCGCGATCAGATAATAAATGTTTCCCAAAATACTATGAGTCTTTATGGCATCTTTAAGTTTTTAGTCGGTGTGTTCCTAGCTATCTTGATTTTGGCGGGCGCAACTCTGGCCGCCGCTTTGTACTTTGCCGCTAGGTTGACGGAACTCCCCCAACGACCGACTTTTGCTACTGATCAACCAGTGGTGGTTGAAACAGCCAGCACCCCTACTCCTGAACCTACTCCTGAGCCTGAGCCTGAACCTGAGCCACAATTAGAGGAGGGGACCTATCGGGCGATCGTGGTTCAACCCATTGGGTTAATTATCAGGGATAGTCCTAGCCTTGATGCTAACCGGGTCGGTGGGGTCGGATATCAGGAAGAGGTTATCGTTTTGGAAGATAGCCAGGATAGACAATGGCAGCGGGTTCGCGCCGCCACTGATGAAGGTCGCACCGGTTGGGTAAGGGGTGGCAATACCGAGCCTATTAACTAAATCCTTGGCTTGACGGAAGATGTGATCTGGAACACAACTTTAACCATGAGGCGATCGCACTTAGGGTATGAAACCCATCACCAATTTCCATCAGTAAATTCACTGATTTATTTGATCGCGATCACTGCCAAATCTGGGAAAACTTGGGATCATATATAACACTTACCTATTTTGAGCATCAAAGCTCACTCATCTTTCGTAGTATCTCACTGGATTAGTGTCTAAAACAAGGCTAACAATTCAGAACGCGGTTTTCATCAGATATAAGCGGCCTCTTGGGTCGCTTTTTTTTGCTCCTGTAGGCGGCCCTCAGAACCAGCCCACAGCAATCTTTCAAATACTAGAGGGAATTTTGACAGAGCGTAAAAATTCGGCGCTTTCTTCGGGAACAGATGTATTAATATACATTCCGCTTCCCAGTTCAAAGCCGGCGGTTAAGGAAACGCGGGGAATGATGGCAATATACCAATGGAAATAATCCGTGCGCTGTTCAGCCGTGGGTATGGAACGAATGGTATAGTTAAAATCGGGGTTGTTTAAACCAAAATAAAATTGAGACATTACTACTTTGAGGGTTTGGGCTAAATCCTCTATTTCTAAATCCGTAATTTCATCAAAGGAAGAAGCATGATTACGGGGAAAAACCCATGTATGAAAGGGGGAAAGCGCCGCGTAGGGAATAAATGCGGCAAAATGCTCCCCTGCGTAAATAATGCGATCGCCTGCTTTGAGTTCGTCTTTTAGGGTGCGACAAAAAAGACATTCTCCCGTATCATCGTAGTAGCGGACTGCTTCTCTAGCGCGATCGCGCCATTGATAGGGAACAATAGGAAGGGCTGCAATTTGGGAGTGAGGATGTTCTAAAGAAGTCCCAGCACTTCCTCCGTGGTTTTTAAAAATAATGATGGTTTCAACTCTAGGGTCTTTTCGTAGTTCGCCATAGCGTTGGCGATAGACCCGGAGAATATTGCTAATGTCTTTAATATCCATCAAAGCAATATTTAAATCGTGGCGAGGGTGTTCGATTACTACTTCATGATATCCCACTCCCGACAGGGATTTAAAGATACCTTCACCATGACGAACTCGTTGACCAACATCAGAGAGAGCCGGATATTTATTCCCTACTACTCTCACTCGCCAACCACCATTATCAGCCAGTCGTAAACACTCTTGAGTTCCGGTTAGATGTTCATTTCCGGGACAAAATGGACAGTCATCTCGGTAGGTAGGTAAGGGTTCTAGTTTAGACAAGGGGGGCGCAAATTCATGGGGTCTTTTAGACCTTTCTGAGGCAATAATTACCCAGTCTCTAGTGATTAAGTTTTGTCGTAGTTCAGTCATTATATTTTCCTAAGTATGAGCATAAATAGGCGGTTTTGAGGGTGGTTAACTACGGTCTATCTGTTGCCTTTCTATCGCTTCAAAAAGAGCCTGAAAATTGCCTTCACCAAATCCTTGTGCTGACTGACGACGTTCTATTAATTCCCAGAAAAAAGTGGGTTGATTAAAAATTGGATGGGTGAAAATTTGCAACAGCATTGATGCTGAATTTGAAGGATGCCAGTCTACTAAAATTTGATTTTTTTTGACGAGTTCCCAATCTTGCTGTAGTCGGCAAGCAGCTCCCCTAGCCTCGATTGTATCATAATAATTTTCGGGAATTGATAAGAATTGTAAACCCTGATTTTTGAGAAAACCAACGGTTTCAATAATGTTGGTTGTCGTCAGTGCAATATGTTGTATTCCTGAACCTCGGTTAAAATTCAAAAATTCTTGAATCTGGGAATTTGGGGAGGCGGGTTCATTGATGGGAAATTTAATTTTTCCTTGGGGGGATGTCATCACCTGACTGTATAAGCCAGAGTAATCAGTTTGAATGTTAAAACTTTGTTCGGGGTTGAGTCCTAAAACAGAATTGTACCAGTTTGCCGCAACATTGAGATCACCTACTTCGACATTTAAGACGACATGATCAATGGCTGTTAAATGAATCGGCGATCGCTTTAGTTTAATTGGGTATTGACAGCCGGGAAGCCATTTATAGGGGGAAATAGCCTTAACTTCAATCAGGGAATGTTGCAAGGAACCCCAACCGGAAATAATTCCCCATTGACTAGCAGCGATCGCACTATCATGGCTTTGTACGGGTTGCAGAAGTTTTGCGCCGCCAGAAATAGCGCGATCTATTGTTTCGGATAAATTGTCTACCCGAAAGGCTATATCAGCAATTCCGGGGGGGTGTTGGCGGAGAAAGTTCGCCACCGGACTCTGTGGGTGGCGGGGTGAGGACAGGAGGATATAAATCGGACCATTGGCCATGGTGATTGTATGATCGTGATCATTGATGTTTTGTCCCACCTCCTCAAATCCGAATTTGTCGATAAACCAGTTGCGAGATACTATGGCATCCTCAACATAGATATGAATGTGGTCGAACTCCATAAATTAGTGATGACAATTTGGCCATAATTGAGACAATCCACCTTTTAGTATAAGAGATACAGACAGGCGATCGTGGGTAAATTAACTCAGTTCGGATTTAATAAACCAACCTGCCAACCTCTGGAGGTTTGTTTGAGGTGAAAGGAACCGCAAGACTCCAAAAAATTGGGTAATTTTTTGCTATGATTCAATTGGCGAAGTAACTTATTGATAGGTACATGATATTTGGTCATAAAATTACTCGCTAAAATTGAGACATCCACTAAAGAATTAGGGGATTTTTTAGTTATTTCTTTGATAATACTAACTAACGCATTTTCTAAATCATCGGTGGATTTGATTGGTGTCGGTGTAGTGTTTGATTTATTTTTATGGGCAGTCTTGGGTGGTAAGCTATCCGTAGAAATCGTGAAATTTTCATTAAATAAAGTTACATAAATTTGAGATTGATCTGAGATTTTATGTACCGCAAAAATCAGAGGGTTTTTGAGAAAAATATCCTGGACTTTAAAATCAATAAAGTGTTCAGCAATTACCTGGCTCAAAGTCAATTTATGTTGATGATGATAAAGGCTAGATATTTTGGTTAGCTTAATCCAATAGCAATTAGTGCGCTTTTGTTCAGCCACAATTAACTCTTGCAATTGTTGCAGCAATTCTTCCACTTTGGGAATAACTTTTTTGGACGATGATAAGGAATATTTTTGAGTCGTGCCATTTTGACTATTAAATACCACAATTTGGTCTTGATCTTTGCGGACATGATAAACAGTCAAACCGTGAGATTGTAAAGTATTACAGAGATGAATTAAGGCTTGATCTGATGAGCAAACCAGCACTTCTCGCGCCGTAGGATAGTGTACAAAAATTGATGACCCCACCGTTGCCATTTTGAAATCCGCGCTATCCTTTCCTGCGGGTACATGAATCAACTGATAGCCTCGTTGATGAAACTCGGCATCTTTTTTGCCTAAACTGCGCCAGTTCGCAAAAGCCACCCTAATTTGTAAAGGATAATGACAGATTTTTTCTAAAAACTTTTCGGCGTCAGCGTTTAGCTGAATATTTTCCGCATCAAGTAGTAGAATACTCGCTCCTTTATCAATCATTCCATTACCATTTAAGTTAGGAATCGAAGCATTTAGATGTTGGTTTTTATCGTAATTGAGGAGTTGCTGAAGTTTAGGCTTGAGTTGATTAAAGGTATTAGTAGCGATCGCTTCTGAATTTAGCAGAGATCTCAGATAAGATCTCACCCAAGATAGCAATACTTCGGGGTTAGGCGCTTGACCCAACCCGTGATTCAATTTAGCTAACAGTTTAGTTTTATACTCAGGTTGTTCCCAGGAAACACTCTGATAGCGGATATGTAAGCACTCCGGGTGCTGTTGTTGAAACGACACAACGGTCTGATAGATCAGGTTACTGATCTGATTAACCGCCGTAGTTCCATTATTCGTCTGTGGCACGAGCGACTTATGGGGCATACCCCTACACAAACCGTCAAAATTTGTTCTCTATTCTTTAGATTAGCATGGAGGATGGCGATCGGGTGGATCATCGTCAATAACTATGATCCCCCATCCGACTAATGGCTTAACTACTCCTCTTTTGGGGTCTAATCACGCACCCCAACAAGATTATACCCCTGACGTTGATAATGATATCATACTTGGGTATAATCAGGGGATAGGATCATCAGCAAACCTACGGACATCTAAGGGTTATAATCATCTGAGCCAGGGACTCTGGCTGTCCGGGACTCCGTGGATAGTGATTTCCCGTTGAGGGAACAGTGAGGCAATAATGGTTCGATCGCACCATAATTGAGGTTTGATAAGTACCATGATTAACAGGATTATGTCACAATAGAAAACAGTTAATTGAAAAACTGTAAAAATCATGGCACGAGATCTGCGGGGATTTTTGAAAATATTAGAAGAACGGGGACAGTTACGAAGAATTAGCGCCCTGGTAGACCCGGATTTAGAAATTGCCGAAATTTCCAACCGAATGCTACAGTGTGGCGGTCCTGGGCTGTTATTTGAAAATGTCAAAGGTGCCGCTTACCCGGTAGCCGTGAACCTGTTGGGGACCGAACAAAGGGTCTGTTGGGCGATGAATATGGAACAGCCCCAGGAGTTAGAAGAATTAGGTAAAAAACTGGGGATGTTACAGCAACCTAAACCACCTAAAAAAATCTCCCAGGCGATAGATTTTGGTAAGGTTTTATTTGATGTGGTGAAAGCCAAACCTGGGCGGAATTGGTTTCCTCCCTGTCAGGAGGTGGTGATTGAGGGAGAAGAGGTAGATTTAACTAAAATTCCCATGATTCGCCCTTATTCTGGTGATGCGGGAAAAATTATTACTTTAGGATTGGTAATCACTAAAGATTGTGAAACCGGAACTCCTAATGTAGGTGTATATCGCTTACAATTACAGTCTCATAATACCATGACTGTTCACTGGTTATCCGTGCGTGGTGGCGCGAGACATCTGCGGAAGGCGGCGGAAAATGGTAAAAAGTTAGAAATTGCGATCGCCCTAGGTGTTGATCCGCTGATTATCATGGCGGCGGCTACTCCCATTCCCGTAGATTTATCTGAATGGTTATTTGCGGGATTATATGGGGGTTCTGGGGTACAATTGGCTAAGTGTAAAACGGTGGATTTAGAAGTTCCCGCAGATTCAGAATTTGTCCTAGAAGGAACTATCACCCCAGGGGAAGTGCTACCCGATGGACCCTTTGGTGATCACATGGGTTATTATGGGGGTGTCGAAGATTCGCCACTGATTAGGTTTCACTGTGTCACCCACCGCCATGATCCTATTTATTTAACTACTTTTAGCGGACGACCACCCAAAGAAGAGGCGATGATGGCGATCGCCCTTAATCGGATTTATACTCCTATTCTGCGCCAGCAGGTATCAGAAATTTGTGATTTCTTTTTACCAATGGAAGCCCTCAGCTACAAAGCCGCAATTATTTCCATTGATAAGGCTTATCCCGGACAAGCGCGGCGCGCGGCTTTAGCCTTTTGGAGTGCTTTACCGCAGTTTACCTATACCAAATTTGTGATCGTGGTGGATCGAAATATTAATATCCGCGATCCGCGCCAAGTAGTATGGGCGATCGCCTCAAAAGTTGACCCATCAAGGGATGTATTTATTCTCCCCCATACCCCCTTTGATAGTTTAGATTTTGCGAGTGAAAAAATTGGTTTAGGGGGAAGGATGGGTATTGATGCGACCACCAAAATCCCCCCAGAAACCGAACACGAATGGGGGGAAGCCTTAGAATCTGATCCAGATGTCGCTAAAATGGTGGAACGTCGCTGGGCTGAATATGGGTTAGGAGATTTGAATTTAAACGAAGTTGACCCTAACAAATTTGGCTACGAAATGAACTACATTCAGTGACCAAAACCAGACTTTAGGGGCGGGTTTATTGGTGCTATTTACCGCTATTTACAGCCAATAAATAAACTCAAAAACCCGCTTTTTATGAGTTGATTTAATCAACAATTGCCCCCCGAATTTTCAGGTCAAACTTGGCATTTTCCGAAAGTCCAATCGCCCCTTTAAATTGAGCGCCTTCTACTTGAGCATTAGTCAAAAAAGCGCCACTCAAATTAGCCCCTCGCAAATCTGCGCCCTTGAGATTAGCCTCTTTCAAATTCACCCCAATTAAATTAGCTTCCGTCAAATCAGCATTAGTTAAATCATGTTTTTGACCCCCATGATTAGAAATTTTCCAAATCACACGCCACTTAGGGTCTAACTGAGTGTCATCATTAATTAAAGTACTACTCAAATTAGCCCCCCTAAAATCAACATTGAGTAACATAGAACCACGTATATCTGCACCAATCAGATTAGTATTATTTAGTTGTGCATCTTGCAGGTTAGCATTACTCAGATTAGCCCCAATCAGTTTGCTTTGAGTTAAGTTAGCCTGTCTGAGATCCGCGCCAATTAGCTGGGCATAAATTAAATTGACACCACCCATACTGGTACTAAATAGTTGAGCCTGATTAAGAGAAGTCCCCATCAAATTAGCCCCATTCAAATAGGCTTTGGTCAAATCTGCACCCCGGAGATTAGCATGACCCATATCCGCATTAATTAAATTAGCTTCTATCATTTCTGCTAGACTTAAATTCGCTTGAGTAAGAGTAGCATTCATCAAATTAGCTTTATTCAGATTAATGCTATTAAGATCAGCCCCTTGAAGTTGAGCGCCAATTAAAATAGCCTTGTGAAAATCTCGCTCCCCTTGAGCATAAGATGCTAGTAATGTTTCAGCATTCATCTGGCTTTTATCTCCTAGTTAGTTAAAATTAAAGGGCAATTGTCCGGGTCGTTAATATCAATATCATCAATGAGTCGTGGCAGGTTAAAAAACACAAAAATATGCTACTATGGAGAGGTTTAAGATGATAATGAATTACTCCTCACTGGGTGTGGTTTCCTGGTTTTCTGTTCCGGTATGGTCGTCCACAGATTGGGATTTTGGGCGACGATTTCGGCGGGCTGATTTCATCAGTTTAACCTGATAAGGATCAGCATCCGATCGCCAATAAACTCTATGTCCTCGAATTTCCGCGCAGTGTTCCTCCAGACATTTTAACCAACCTCCGAGGGTTTGAATAGCTGATTTGTCATCCAGAAGCCCCCAGTCTTGTTCCTGACAGGTAAGTTTAGCAAACTTTTCATACGAGGGATAGTCTGGGGTAACGAAGGCTTCCTTAGCATAAAGAATCGGAGCATTAGCACCCTGATAACTTCGATAACTGACCTGGAGATCTCGCAGGTCGATCGCCATTTTGGTTTGTAGGACCGGATGAGGATTAGTATCAAAATCAGGATAAAATAAATAGGTTATTTTCGGCGTTTTAATATGAAATTTAATCAACGTTGTTCCTTCTAAGCGTCCAATCGTCTGATGGGCGCAACCCTCATACACCCTTAACAGGGGGTCGAGTTTCTCTAGGGCGCTAATATGAACCCAAAGGGAGTTTGGGCGCTTCTGACCTATTTCGCTATGATAACAGCATTCAGCAATTATATCAGGGTTCCCCATACTATAAAGCATGACATCAGCCAAAGCACAAGCCTTCTTATAGCTACCAAATAACCCTTTAATGTCATTTTTGACCTGTGCAGATAAATCCGACAATTTCGGACGTTTTCCAAACTGACTGAGGGCTAGATAAACCAGCAAATCTTGGCGACGACGATCTGCTACTTTTTCCCATTCTTGTGAGTTAGTGGCTTGCATAATTACCTTAAAAGCGCGTTTAATAGTTCCAAATTCTGCCTCAATTTCGGAAGTTTGTGGCAGTTCTGACCCCACCGGAAGCCGACCGCGATCGCACAAAAACTCTATCAAAGGTTGCAGGAGTTCTTGATATTCTTCAAAACGCTTAACCTGGACACAAATGCGGGGAGAAGAAACTCGCGATCGAAATCGGGAGGCGCGAAAATTCTCAGCTTCTGATTCATCTCTAAATACCAAATAAACACCCAAATCAATCGGGATTGAATCCACATTCAAAACCTGATCAATATAGATTTTCAACTCCTCTTGCTGGTAATACTTTTGAAAAGTATTGCGATTAGTAATCACCCCATCTCCATAAGCAATAATACCACGATCGCAATCATCAATCAAAATTTGCGCTGCCACAATTAACACCCTTTCCGTTAACTCCCAGGACCGAATTAATGCTTCCCGTCTTTCCACCTGACATTCAATCACATTAATCACATAACCCAGATTCACAATTTCCGATACAATTTGGGCAGTTTCTGGGGAATAGTAAGGGTCCCAACCTGCTGATAAATAACCGCGATCGCTTATTTGTTTTAAATCACCTCCATAACCACAACCATAATCAAAGAAACTGCTATTTTCCCGAAATAATCCCGCTTCCAGCGCCAGGCGTACAGGGCGAGATAAACTTTTCCGAATTATCGCAGCTTTGTGGCGTTCAATGCGAGGAGTAATCGTAGCTGTTTCCCATTCCTGATCAGACAGATACACCACCTGATGATCCTGAATCGCCACACCACATCTAACCAGATGATTTAACCAACCTTGGCGGGTTCCAATACTGCTATAAAGTCGAGTTTTTTTACTCAACAATCCTAGCTTTTCCTCCATCTGGGTTAATTGGTAAAAACTGTCATAAAGGGGATAGTCCGCCGCCACAAAAGTTTCTTTACGGTGTAGGATAGGCGGGTTATTGCTGTTAGTATAGTTAGAAAAATTTACTCTACCCCTAGGGACTATCACTTGATAACTCGTGGCTAAATCCGGGTGAGCATCTGTATCAAAATCTGGGTAAAATAAATAAGAAATAATCGGTTTATCCGTATGAAATTTAATCAGAGTTGTGGGGGGAACTGGGTTAAGCGCTTGGCGGGCTAGATGTTCATACAGGCGCAGCAGCGGGTCAAGGCGGTTAAGGGCAGAAATATGCACATACAGCGCGGCGGGGAGTTTTTTACCAATGGGGCTTTGGTGACAACAATGGGCGATCGCCCTAAGTTGATGAAGGGCTAGTAAAAGCTGGTTAACCCTCACACAGGCTTGCTGGTAGCTACCAAAAGTGCGATCGATTTCCTCATGCCACTGTGTCGAAAGGTCACTAAATCGGTTAATCTGGGGGGGAAGCTGAAATTCAATCGCTTTCTGGGCTAAGTATAAAATCAAATCATCGGCGGTGGGGTGAACATTTAAACCCGTTGTTGGGCGGTGATTGATGGCAAAATCCCAACTGTCACTGCTACACTGAATGACATCATGGTTGTTCATTGCAACTGATCTCCACAGTCGGACTATCTTAGCAGCTATTATATGACATAAAGACCTCCAGGAAAATTCCTCCCTTGTCTTTTTTCAAAAAGATTGCTATATATTTAGCAGTTTCCGCCAAACCTTAACCGAAATTTTAGATGATTGCGATCGAATATTTATCTATTGCCATTGCTATCCTGCTGTTAGCTAGTGTCATTGCTAGTAAAGCTGCCATTCACTTAGGTGTTCCTAGTTTGCTACTGTTCCTAATGATTGGAATTGTCACGGGTTCCGAAGGTATAGGCGCTATTGAATATAACAATCCCGAATTAACCAGGACTATCGGAGATATGGCGCTGACTATTATTTTATTTTCCGGCGGACTAGATACTAAGTGGGCGAAAATTCGTCCCGTGTTAATTCCCGGACTCACTCTCGCTACAGTAGGAGTCGGGTTAACCACTCTTTTATTAGGGATTTTTGCTTGGTTTATGCTGGGTTCCTTTTCCACCTTTAATATTGGCGTAAGAGGAATTAATTTAACTGAAGGATTATTGTTAGGGGCGATTATTTCTTCTACTGATGCAGCCGCCGTATTTTCAATTTTGCGATCGGGTAATTTAGGTCTGCGGGGAAATCTGCAACCTTTGCTAGAATTTGAATCTGGCAGTAATGACCCCATGGCCGCTTTACTAACTATTGAAATCGTGCAAATCTTGGAACAAGGGCAGTTCTCATTGTGGTCTTTAATCCTATCGGTGATTATGCAAATGTTGATGGGCCTGGCGATGGGATATGGCTTGGGCAAGGGGACAGTTTGGGCCATTCGTAGCATGAATTTAACTGCTGAAGGGCTATATTCTGTAATGACACTCGCTCTAACTTTGCTGACCTATGGTTTAAGTACCGTTGTCGGTGGTAATGGTTTTCTGGCTGCTTATATAGCAGGTTTAGTGGTTGGCAATTCCCACCTTCCTAGTGCAGGAAAAAATATTTTTAGTTTCTATGAAGCCCTAGCTTGGCTGATGCAAATTATCATGTTCTTAAACCTAGGATTGCTAGTGATTCCGTCCCAACTTATTCCTATCGCTGCGGTGGGAATAGCAATGGGTTTATTTTTAATTTTCGTGGCGCGTCCCATTGCTACCCTTTCTTGTCTATCATTAGTAAAGATGCCAATAAAAGAGAAACTATTTGTTTCTTGGGTAGGTTTACGGGGGGCTGTTCCCATTGTTTTAGCAACTTTTCCTTTAACCGCTGGTATTCAAGGTGCTAATCAGATTTTTCATGTCATCTTTTTTATGGTGATTGTATCTTTACTGGTTCAGGGTCTATCCCTATCACCTCTAGCTAATAAACTTGATTTAATGGCGGAGTCAGAAAATTAAAAATCTCAATTTGCGGGGTAAAATTATCATGAAAATCAACATATTTATAGGGGCGATATTGGCGGTGATTTTAGTCGCCTGTACACCCCAACCAAGTACCATAACAGGTCAACAACAATCGGGGTTAGAATCAACTACAACCGAAAAATTTACCGATGCGGCTCAAACCATTGATATTAGTGAAATTCAAGCTATAGCAGGACAAACTGTTTATATTCCGGTTTACTCTCATATCTATTTCCGAAACACCCAACAGGCTTATAATTTAGCCAGTACACTTAGTATTCGCAATACAGACCCAAATTCTCCCATCATTATCACTTCTGTGAGTTACTACAATACTGATGGTAATTTGGTTAAAAATTACCTTGATAGTGCCCTGAAAATGCCACCTCTCGCCAGCATGGAGTTTTTTATTGAACAAAGCAATACTAGCGGGGGTTCTGGTGCTAATTTTCTGGTTGAATGGGTATCAGAAAGCGCCGTTTCTGAACCGATAATGGAATCAGTAATGATTGGTGTATCAGGAACCCAGGGGTTAGCTTTTACCAGTCGAGGACAAGTAATTAATAATCAACCATAGATAATTAGATGGTTTTCAGAACCCCCTCGCTGGGGGAGAGGGTTACTTAACTACAGTCGATTAAAATTCATCCTCAAGAATAACTGCCAGAACCCGCTCAATGATATAATCGGGAGTGGTATTAGTATCTTCATCCAGCAAAACTACAATAGTCATTTCCTCATCAGGAAGATGCCATAAGGCTGATGAATAACCATCTATTCCCCCAGTGTATCCCCAAACATCTCCCCATTCTTTAGCATCCCAACTATTAACTCCTAAGCCATAAAAACCCCCCTCATTATCTGGAAACCAATTAATCATTTGATCAAAGGTATCCTCATTTAAGAGTTCATCAGTCATAAATAGGGTTTCGGCAAATTTTCCCACATCATAAGCACTGGAAATTAAGCCACGATCGCCTAAACCAGTGCCTAATTTTTCCGGACTGATGCAATTTTGACAACTCTTGTGTTTCGGGGGGGGAGTTTCGCGGTATTCGGTAAAGGTATCCTTTAAACCGAGGGGGTCAAAAATCCGCGATCGCATTTCTTGATACAGAGGATTTCCGGTTACTGCTTCCACAATCAACTCTAGCAAAATATAGTTAGTATTCGAGTAACAATGACCCGCGCCAGGAACCCCCAGAGATTCTAAATTATCTGCCAAACAGATAGCCTCTTTAGCCGTCAAAAACTGATTTTTTTCCCGTTGACTAGCGGCTTGTTGAAACTCATCAGTTTCCAGGTAATCATCTAAACCGCTGCTATGATTAAGCAATTGTCGAATGGTAATTTTATCGCTATTTTCCAGGCGATCGCAGATTTCCTGATCCAGCCATTTCGTCAAATTATCTTCTAAATCAAGGCTACGATTTTGGTATAATTGTAAAACCACCGTAGCCACAAAAACCTGACTAATACCACCAATCCGAAAGCGATCGCGACGCTGGACTTTATGGCGTTTGGTAACATAAGAAAAACCCGATGCTATCTCATATTTGCCTTCAGGGGTTGCCACATAAAGAACTCCCCCCGGCACATTTTGTTCCGCCGTCGCTTCATCTAAAAGAAATTGTAAACTTTCAGTTAAGGCCATCATCATTACAACTAGAGTGTATTATAGTTTAGGATTAGTTATAATATCATTATCCGGCCAAGGAATCACCTTTTGAGTCGCCAAATATTCAGCCACAGCGATCGCGCCATAGCGGTTGAGATGACTAGGGTCAGAGAAATAGTCATAACTATCTGACCAGCGCCACCCCAAATCGAGAAAAACCAAACCCGTTTCAGCAGCCACCCTCTCCATGTGTTCACGGAATTTCTCCTCATAGGCACTGCGAACCGGGTCAAAATAATGATCAGTTAGTGGCATATTGACAAATACCACAGGAATCCGAAATGATTGAGTATAAGCGATTATATTCTTCAAAGATTGGGTCTGAATGCCGTCTAATTGAAAATTTTGATAATCGCTATCATAATAACCCGAAACCTTAGCATGATTTTGATAGTAAATTTCCGGGTCAAAGCGCACCGATAAAGGCAAAAATCCATTGGGCAAAAATCTAGCTTCCTCCTCGGTTTCTGCCTCGGCTAATTCCTGTTGTTCCGAGGGGGTTGGCGGGGTAGCAAAGGCGCGACCATTAGCAATAGATTGTAAAACTGCCTTGAAGCGATCGCGCTGTCTATAGGCTTGGGATACCTGGGAAATTTGTTCTTGAATAGCCTGTTGAAACTGCTGTTGGTCCCACCTTCCGTCTAGGGCATTTTCCGTCAATGCTATCAAAGTTTCCTGAAGATTTGGGGGTGGTTCAAAGGAATCTGGGGGGACAATTTGAAAAGTTCCTTGGCTAATTTGTTGATAGGCTTCTGATGCAGAAATCGCCTGATAAGTCCGGTCTTCTCGACCACTATTTAGCGCCCGCACCCCATCAGCTAAAATAATCAACTGAGGCAATTGTTCAGGGGGCAAAATCCGCCGAATAATTAAATCAACAATTTGCACTGTTGCCCCATTTATGCCAAAATTAAACACCCGTAAAGGCGGATGACCTTCTGCTACCAATCCCCTACTCAAAACCTCTGGATCAATGCCTCGCAAGGCGCGAGAACTGCCGATAATTAGTATATCTGGGGGTCTTTTATGGGTGGCGATATATTGTTGATAGCGGACAATCTGTTCATCTAGTTGTTGGCTGCGGAAAGTCGGGTAAACAAATTGCGACAAACGGCATTGAGTATCATCAATATCACAAGCAGCAGCGATCGCCGATTTTCCTGGTCGGGAAGTAAAACCAGAGTGATTAAAAACCCCATCACCTTCACTCACAGCCAACACCTGTAAACTCGATAGCCAACCCGTGGGGGGGTCTTGTGTCAAGGTAGGGACTTGTTCCCCTTCAGTTTCCGCCTCCGAAATATCAGCAGAGATAGCAGTCATAGCAATAGAATCAAGCAGACTCCCCACCAGGCGATCGCTCTGCCAAACCATCAGCAATCCCAGTAGCCCACAAGCCACAGCCAGAGCGCGTTTCTGATACCTCTGAGAGGTTTTTTCAACGACAATATCTGGGCAGTTTTTACTGGTAAATAACTGAGAAGCCATCAAAACTTGGCTAATGGTTTCGCTCAGGTGATGCAGTGCTGATAAAACCTGAGATGATGGCAAATCACTATCTGCACCATCAACATTAATAGCCGGAGAAAATACCAACTGTCCGACCTGTTCTCCCACCGCCGTGGCGGTTAATTCTGAGTCGATAAAATCTTCCGAAGCAGTTAATGGTTGATCTATCTCCGTCGGTTTTAAGGAAATACCATAGCGCCAGAGGGGGTGTTTTTGACCCGCCCGCCGTCCATAGATGCGGACTCCTTCCACCCCTTCAATTCCTTGGGCTTGTAAAAA
Source organism: Limnospira sp. (assembly GCF_051859755.1). NCBI lineage: Bacteria > Bacillati > Cyanobacteriota > Cyanophyceae > Oscillatoriales > Sirenicapillariaceae > Limnospira > Limnospira sp. The sequence goes on along the minus strand of NZ_JBIMLI010000038.1, from coordinate 16,975 downwards.
TCTAGCGATCACGAGGGCGACGCGAGACTGAGAAGGACAAGTAGGCGCTTCTGTCATCACATGGATAAATTTCCCCTTGCGTAACGCCAGAACTTTAATTCCCCCGGTGGCGAGTTTAGTTTCTAGGTCAGGGTTAATCAGACGTTCAATTTGGAATTTAATCGCATCGATATCCCCTTGGGCGGCGAGGGTCTGGGTGGGGGTTTGCAGGTCGGGATGTTCAAAAGCAGGTAAATTTAGCCAATCAATCCAAGTCGGCTTTTGGGCTTCTTTACCTGTGGGGCTGATTTCTACGCCGTAAATAGTGGCGGCGCGAATACCTTGGGGGCCGATCGCATTTAAAATTTCCCGACAAGCGGTGACAACGGTTTCCTTCTGGGGGGAGAGGCGACGACGATGATTTTTCGTATCTCCTAATTGGTGACAAAACAGGTGTAGGGTAGATTCTTTCAGAGTCGCCCTAAGTCCAATATCTAGTGCCGCTAGTTTTTGATTAAGCAGAATGGCGATCGCCTCAGAGTCTCCCCAGCGCGCCCAATCTTTCAGAATGCGATCGGGGGGAGTTAGGTCAATCCGTAGCATCCAATCCGCTTTAGTTTCCCCTTCCACCCTTAGTAAAATGCAGGCATCGCGGAACTCTTGCAGTTGCAATTCCCGCAGTCTACTAGCTATAGGTTCCGCTAATAGGGAAGGGTCTGGGCTGTAGGCTGACTCACACAGTACCCATAACCGCCGCCGTTTAGATCTCCATAGGGTTGATTTGTCGCTTTTCTGGTTGCGAATGCTGACTTTGACGCTGACCCCCAACCCGCCCATAATTTCGCTCAGAATACTGGCGATCGCATCAGGATTACCCCGGCGGGCTAAATTTTCCGGGGTTGCCACTAGGGCTGGTTCCACCGGACTATCGGGAGGGGTAGCTAGGTCAGTTGGTGGCTGCTGATTTTCCGCCTCCGTGTCATTAACCGGGGTAATGATGACCCGGGGCTGGTCAGAAACAGTAGTCGTTGAGGAAGATGGGCGATCGCCAATGAATGTGCGATCGGCTATATCCCCCAACCATTTACGCAGTCCCACACCCTGACCCTGATCTCCTGTTGACCGAGGGTGCAGTGCGTGTACTGTAGCCGAAGTCGGATAATCCAGTTTAACCGTCCACTCCGGGCGTTTAGCACCTGTCTCGCGACCCGAAACAAATATCTTATAAATTTTCGGCGCATCGCGGGGCAGCAAGGATTCTAGTGGCGTGCGGTCTAAAGCCATCTTGAATTGAGACACCACCACCGTCTCTCGAGGAGAGGGCTGTCCCTCGCACAAAATATGTAAATGATTCCCTCGCAACCTGGTCTGTACCTCAACCCCGGCTGTGGCGATCGCATCAATTGACCATTGCGTTAATCCTGAATAATCCCTAACCACGCGCTACATTACGCCAAAATAAGTTACAATCTACACAATTCCGAATTCCGGGTTCATGGGTACTCTCAGGCTTAAACTCCTGAAAGAACCAACTGACCTCGCTTCCCAACTCTTGGCAGCACCAGACAGGCCACTGCTTGCCACGATCTTACTGTTTTTATGTTCGTTTCGAGAGTCTAACCGGCTAATTAAGCCCCGACAATACCATTATACATATTCCCATAGTCAATTTTCCCAGGGGACGCGGTAGCGACCCGCCCGCACATATTCAGCATAACTCAGCGGCCTCTCTGACGGGAAGGTTGCCCCGGATCACATCTTCTGGCATAGTTAGCTTAACCAACTGTTGAGGCAAGTTACAGATGTCTTCTGCTGATGATACCCCTGTTTCCGACCCTATAGCCCCGAAAACCCCCCTTTTACCTTCCGATTTGCTTTTGGGGTTGGCCACAACCCCTGTGGTTGTGGCTTTTGCTGCCATTCCTATAGTGCAAGAGTTGGTGTTGAGTCTCAGTGAGGGTAGCGAGGAAGTTTTCCGAGGCGCGCGCTTACCCGTCCTCCATTTTCCTAACCAGGGAAGCTACTAGCCTCCCAACCTTCCCTGGATGTTTATTTGCCCCATAATTACTCACCAAATACAGGTAATAAATTCAGCAGCCCGAATTGATGAATAAGGGCTGATGGGAGGGGATATTTACCCTAGGGGGAAAGCCGATTACCTGGGGTAAATATATCTGGCAATATGTCCCCAAAATGCCTCTCACTGATTATAGCACAACCGGGGCTAATTTAATTGATAAATTAGATACAATCATCGAAAATTTGATAGTGTGATGATGGGAGTTTCTTAGAAATTTCTGGGGAGATATTTCACCGAATGTCTACCGGGCAAGTATAATGTTTAAGATATTCTTGCTAACTACGGAACAGGCCCTATGAGTTCACTGGTCCAATCCTCAGAACCAATCCCTAGCGCAGTAGTGTCATCTAACGTCACTGCAGGAGCTTCTGAACTGTTGTTAAGGAATCGCCTAAAAATTGTCGAAGATTTATGGGAAAGTGTCCTACGTCAGGAGTGCGGAGAGCAATTGGTAGATTTACTTCTACAGATGCGATCGATGACCTCACCAGAAGGACAAGCATCGCCGGATTTACAAGCCAATGTCTGGCAAATTATCAAAGAGCTTGATATCAATGCAGCCATTAGAGCAGCGCGAGCATTTGCCTTGTATTTTCAACTGATCAACATAGTCGAGCAACATTATGAGCAGCGCGAGCAAGAGTTAGCCTATGCTCAGATCAAACAACAAGGAGCACCAGAGAGTCCCGCCGACAAGTCGAATCGCTCCATTTTTGAAACTCGTCATCAGCGCTTTTCCACAGCCGAAGAAACACCAGTGGAGCTATTAAATCAAACTAGCCAACGCCAAAATGATCGCGATTTAGCCACATTCCATAACCTATTTCCGATGCTGCAAAGGCTAAACGTCCCCTCCCAGGTGATTCAGCGGCTACTAAATCAACTCGATATTAGGTTAGTATTCACAGCTCACCCCACAGAAATTGTACGCCATACAATCCGCACCAAACAGAGGAGGATCGCCAAAATTCTCCAGCAACTAGATACAGTAGACGAAAGTTATGGCAAAGTAGACAATAAAGATCCCGAAGCCACCGGGTTAGTAAAAACTTGGACAGGTGAACTACAAGAACAACTAACCGAAGAAATAAGGCTGTGGTGGCGTACTGATGAACTGCACCAGTTTAAGCCCACAGTTTTGGATGAAGTCGAATATAGTTTGCACTATTTCCAGGAAATCTTATTTGATGTAATTCCCCAACTGTACCAAAGGATTAAACAAACCCTACACCCGTGTTTTCCGCACCTGAAACCACCCAACTACGATTTTTGTAAATTTGGGTCTTGGGTGGGAGCCGATCGCGATGGTAACCCGTCAGTCACCCCAGAAGTCACCTGGAAAACAGCCTGTTATCAACGGGGTATGATTATAGACAAATACATTCAGGCTGTTGATCATCTAAGTCAACTGTTGAGCCTATCTCTGCATTGGAGTGACATTTTACCAGAATTACTCGAATCTCTAGATCGCGATCAGGTACAACTTCCAGAAGTTTATGATCAGGTAGCCATCCGCTATCGCCAAGAACCCTATCGGCTCAAACTATGCTACATACACAAGCGCCTACAAAATACCCGCGATCGCAATCAGAGACTTTCTACCAGTAACGAAGTAGAAAGGGAACGCGAGCGCATTGTCACCAAAGAAAACGCCGGAAGTCTGTACAATTCAGGCTCGGAATTTCTGAAGGAATTAAAGCTAATCGAGCGGAACCTACTAGCCACAGGTATCCAATGCCGAGATTTAGAGAACCTCATCTGTCAGGTAGAAATTTACGGCTTTTATCTAGCGCGGATGGATATGCGGCAGGAATCCTCCGTACATAGTACAGCCTTAAATGAAATTGTAGACTATCTGCAACTACTAGCCAGGCCCTACGATGACCTCACCGAAGCCGAGCGCACCCTGTGGCTAATCACAGAATTGCAAACCCGCCGCCCCCTAATTCCCGCCGAGTTACCCTTTTCCCAAAAAACCTGTGAAACCATTAACACTTTCCGGGTCATGCGAGAATTACAGCAGGAATTTGGTCAAGAAATTTGCCAGACCTATATTATCAGCATGAGTCATGATGTTAGTGACCTGCTAGAGGTGCTGTTGTTAGCCAAGGAAGCTGGACTGTATGATCCGGCGACAGGAATTGGTAATTTGCAGGTAGTACCCCTGTTTGAAACGGTAGAGGATCTTAAAAAAGCTCCCTCAGTAATGAAAGACCTGTTTGAGTTACCCCTATATCGCGCACTGCTTGCGGGTGGCTACCAAAAATATCAGCAGGTCAGCCAAGATATGAACGCCTCTCTACAGGAGATTATGTTAGGTTACTCCGACAGCAATAAAGATTCGGGGTTCCTCAGTAGCAACTGGGAAATTCACAAAGCCCAGAAAGCCCTACAAACCTTGGCGGAATCTTACTATGTCAGTATTCGCATCTTCCACGGTCGCGGTGGCTCTGTGGGACGCGGCGGCGGACCGGCTTACAAAGCCATTTTGGCTCAACCCGGTAAAAGTATTAATGGCCGCATTAAGATTACCGAACAGGGAGAGGTTCTCGCCTCCAAATATTCTTTGTCTCAACTGGCTCTGTATAATTTGGAGAGTGTAGCCACAGCCGTGATTCAAGCCAGTTTACTCCATACCGGGTTTGATGAAATTGAACCCTGGAATCAAATTATGGAAGAGTTATCTGTGCGATCGCGATCGTGTTATCGAGCTTTGATTTATGAACAGCCGGACCTAGTTGATTTCTTTGAGCAGGTAACACCCATTCAGGAAATTAGCCAATTGCAAATTAGCTCCCGGCCCGCTCGTCGCCAAAGTGACAAGAAAAAAGATATTTCCGGTTTACGAGCCATTCCTTGGGTGTTTAGTTGGACTCAGAGCCGCTTTTTGCTACCCTCTTGGTATGGGGTCGGTACAGCCATAGAGCAGTTTATTCAAGAAGAACCCCAGGAAAATATCAAACTGCTCCGTTACTTTTACATTAAATGGCCATTTTTCCGCACTACCCTCTCCAAGGTAGAAATGACCCTGGCTAAAGTTGACCTAGAAATGGCTCATCACTATGTGCGGGAGTTGAGTCATCCTAAAGATCGCGATCGCTTTGAGGATTTATTTGAGCGCATAGCCAAAGAGTTTAATCTGACCCGTCAAATGGTTCTGGAAATTACCGGACAGCAACAGTTACTAGATAATGATCCCGTACTTCAGCGCTCAGTGCGACTGCGTAATGGCACAATTATTCCTCTCGGTTTATTGCAAGTGTCTTTACTCCAGCGCCTGCGTCATCATGGAACTTCTGCTACTCCCGGCGTAATTCATTCGAGATATAGCAAAGGGGAATTGTTGCGCGGTGCTTTATTAACCATCAACGGTATCGCCGCCGGAATGCGTAACACAGGCTGATCATCTCCAGACCTGGGACATCTTATCAGTCGCCAACTATCACCAGTGGGGAGTTTAGGGGCGCGTGTCCTTAGACTTCCTTGCTACCACAGGAAAAACGTGCTATTGATTAGGGGTATTTTTCAGACGTTCCGGGGGCGGGTTCCGTGAGTTGACTGGTTTTTCCAATGGCATATCTAGCACCCGCCCCTACAGTTCACGCTATCGCAATTTATGTCTGTACAACTTGTACCTTTGCATATCCCTAGTGGTTGGGCAATTCTGCACAATTCTTTTGGTGATGTAGACCCAGTGATCGAACATGGCTACATTATCAATGGTGAGTTTTTTAATGAAAATTTGCTATCCGCTAAACCAATTGAGTTCAACGGAACAGACTGGGTGACAGTGGGTGACGGCTATCTATTGCAGTTAGGATGGTATCCTGAATATCGTCCAGAAGGCTGTTATCGCTTAACCGTCAGCCAGGGAAGTGGTGATCAAAAAATTGTGGTTAAATACGAGTCTAAAGAACGGGAGGAAATTCGTCAGGTCCTACAGCGTTGTTTGGGTTGGGTTTCCCGTCGTGTGGGTATAGATGAAATTGGTAGCCTACTAGAAATTGAAGGCAAACAAATTGATAAAAATCCGCTAGGTTTCCGGGGAGTCCGCAAAAAAATTGTGGGGATTTCCGGGGATAAACTCAATAGATCAACCTATAGTCAGGTGGGTTGGTGGTCGCCTGTTTACTATGAGGTTTGCAATATGGCTTATCTCGACCAAAAATCAAATCGGATAGACTCTAATGGCTTGACACCAGAGAACAAGATGGCATAATAATGCTCACCAAAAACTTACTTGATTGAGGAGATTTAAACACTAATGGTCGTGTCTGAACAAAATCAACAAGCATCCACATATACAGACGATCGCTTTTTTAACCTGCCCTTGTTCGATATCTTAATCGAGTTCTTTAATGAGGATGGTTGGGTTTATAAAGAAATCGAACATCGCCGAGTCGTGGCTTTGGGAATTGAGGGCAAAAATGGTCGTTTTGATTGCTATGCGATCGCCCGGGAAGAGGAAAAACAAATCACGGTTTACTCGATTTTTCCGGTGAAAGTACCAGACTATAAACGCCAAAATATCTCGGATTTTGTCACCCGGGCTAATTATGGCATGGTGATTGGTAATTTCGAGATGAATTTCTATGATGGGGAAATTCGCTACAAAACCAGTTTAGATGTAGCAGGCGATCGCTTAACTCCCGCTTTAATTAAGCATTTGATTTATACCAATGTTTCGACAATGGATAAATTTCTCCCTGGTATTATGTCGATTATTTACGGCAATATTTCACCAGAAGAAGCCATATCACGGTATTAATTAAGTGGGTCAGTAGGGGCAACCTTCTCTGGTTGCCTATCCTTTCCCACCCCAATAAACCTGACTAAACACTTGACAAAAAAGCAGATTTATGGTATGTCTGCTTAAAATCTTTGTTGCCAATCGTCACCAACCCGGATGGTCAAATCCGAATTAATTGCACCAGTAGAAGAAGCCCTAACCGTACCAAAACCGATATATTCTTGCAACATTTCAGCACTAGCTAAATCTCCCCCCTGGACAATAATCTGAGTCGATCGCATAGTATAAGGCAACCCCGGCACAACATAAACATTATTAAAGCCCTGCTTAAACAAATAATCCGCGACTCTTTCGGCTGCTTGTGGGTTTCCAGAGGCATTTTGTACGGCAATTTTAGTACGTTTAGACAATTCCTGATAACCCGATCGCTGTAATGGTCCAGGTAAGACAAACCCGGTAGAATCAACCCGAAAATATTGAGCCATAATGCGATCGCGTGCCGCGTCATCAACCACCCAATAACTCGTATATCCGCCCATGTCTCGCCCAGGTAACATCACCATTCGCACCTGTTGCGGTTCCAAATTCAACCCAAACTTAACCAGAGTCAGCATCTCCTCAAAATCCAAATTAGTATCAACATACTTCAACATCACCCGAATAATCTGAGGAATACGTGGCAATACATCAGGACTCTGTAAACGTTCTCGAATAGCCTCCATTAAAGCCTGTTGGCGTTGAATCCTGCCAATATCTCCATAAGCATCACTACGGAAGCGAGCAAAATGATCAGCCTGATCACCATCAATAGTTTGCCATCCCGGAGATAAATCAATCTCCAACTGTTGGGTATTATCCCGATAGGACATCGGATAGGGAACAAACACCTCCACCCCCCCCAACAAATTCACCAACTCCTTAAAAGCGCCAGTGCTAACTCGGACATAGCGGTTAATCTGCACCTGATTAAGGGTATCAGCTACCACCTCCGTAGCCAAGGAAGCGCCGCCCCAATAGTTAGCCTCGTTAATCTTACCCACACCCATACCAGGGATAAAAACCTCGGTATCACGGGGAATTGATAGCAAATTCAGATGGCGATCGCTCGGATTAAAATTAACCAAGATCATGCTATCACTGCGACCCCCAAAAACTTTCCCATCTTGTTCCTCGTGTGGTAGGGGGGGATCTATCCCCATGACCAAAATATTCACAGGTCGGGACAGACGAAACCGAAAGCGATCGCGCCATAATGAATTGAGAACCATCGATGCACTTTGTGGCTGTTCCGGTTTCAATGGAGACAGCAAAGCCGTTAGCGCCCCCAAAGTCGCCGAAGCGCTAGTAATGATCAGTGCAATAAAACTCAAAAATATTACCCGCAGGACTTTAGGTTGTCTTTGGTTGGTGGTGGGATAACTCATAAAATCGCCAATATCCTTTAATCTTGAACATGAAGTCAACTGAAGCTCAAAACTTTAAATCGCATGATACCCGTTATTCTCGCAGGTGGTAAAGGTGAGAGGTTCTGGCCTCTGAGTCGTCGTATCCGACCCAAACAATTTCTCAGTTTAGACGGTACTGGTCAAAGTTTATTACAAAGCACAGCAGAACGCTTGCTACCCTTGAGTAAAGGTGGTCCGGGTTTGTGGGTGATTACCTCCGCACTCCTAGAAAATGGAGTTCAGCAACAGTTACCCGATATCCCACCCGCAAATATTTTAGCCGAACCCCAAGGACGAGATACCGCCCCCGCCGTCGCCTGGACCGTCATTGAAGTTGTCCGTCGCTATGGGGAAGATACCGTGATTGGCTTTTTCCCGGCTGATCATTGGATTGGAAAACCGGATATTTTCCACGAGGCGATTAAATCAGCGGAAAATTTAGCTATCAGTCAGGATCTAATTGTCACCCTGGGGTTACAACCTCAATATCCGGCTACAGGTTACGGTTACATTGAACAGGGCGAAAAAATTGGCACTTTTGGCGATTTCACTGCTTATCAGGTAGCCCAGTTTACGGAAAAACCTGATCAAGAAAGGGCTGATCAATTTTTGGCTACTGGTCGGTTTAGTTGGAATGCGGGAATTTTTATATTTAGGGCTGGGGTGGTTCTTCAGGAATTACGCGCCTATGTCCCCGATTTGATTACCGCCCTGGAAGCTGAAGGAGCCAAGGCTTATGCTAACATTGAAAAAATCAGCATTGACTATGCACTGATGGAAAAAACCCAGAAAGCCTGTGTTTTACCAGTCTCTTTTGGCTGGGATGACCTGGGAGATTGGAATTCCTTAGAACGTCTTTTACCGAAACAAAATGGCAATGTGGCATTAGTCCGTCACTTGGGACTCGATACCCAAGATTCTATTCTGTATGGGAGTGATGAAAATGAGGTGATTATTACTATTGGGGTTCAGGATTTGGTGGTTGTTCGCGATGGTAATGTGACTTTGATTGTTGATAAGAACCGCACCCAGGATATTAAAAAGGTCTTGCCTCAGTTGGAGGATGATCCTGATTTGAGAGAACTTTTATAGGGAGGGCTGGCTACTTATCTGGTAGGGTGCATCTATCTTTGAGATGACAAAGGATCAATCTTGAGTAGCCATTGCTATAAGGCGATCGCTTTCTTTGGTACTATTACGGTTGATTGTTCAAGTAAAATAGCTAAAACAGCCTAGGAGAAAAATGAAAACACGAAAACTTGGTAAATCGGACATTGAAATCACCCCGATTATTTTAGGGACTTGGCAAGCTGATAAACGTTGGTGGAAAGGTATTGAAAAAGCCGACTTAATCCAGGCTATGCAGCAGGCGGTTGACCTGGGAATTACTACCATTGACACTGCGGAAATCTATGGTGATGGTATCTCGGAACAACTGATAGCTGAGGCGTTGTCAGATAGACGCGATCGCCTAATTTATGCCAGCAAGGTATTTGCGACCCATTTACAATATGACCAGGTAATTGAAGCGTGCGATCGCTCCTTAAAAAATCTGGAGACCGACTATATAGACCTGTATCAAATCCACTGGCCAACGGGTTCGTTTAATACAGAAATTGTGCCGATTTCCGAAACCATGGCCGCCCTAAATTTGCTCAAACAACAGGGGAAAATTAGAGCCATTGGAGTCTCAAACTTCTCCAAAACTCAACTCGAAGAAGCCAGCCAATATGGGGCTATAGATAGTATACAGCCTCCCTATTCTCTATTTTGGCGAGATGTGGAACGGGAAACCATGGCTTATTGTGTAGAACAGAAAATCTCAATTCTCGCTTATTCTTCCCTAGCCCAGGGACTTCTGACCGGAAAATTCGGAGTTAATCATCAGTTTGATCCAGAAGATCATCGACTCAAAAATAAACTCATCCAAAACCCAGAACATTATAGCCGGGTTCAACAAGCAATTAATCAGTTACGCCCCATAGCAGCAGACAAACGCTGTACGGTAGCACAATTAGCACTTGCATGGCTAATTTGTCAACCCCAAACTAACGCGATTGTCGGGGCTCGTAATAGCAGCCAGGTTGAGCAAAATGTGCAAACTATCGACATTCAACTTTCCCCAGAAGAGGTCAGCCAAATAGACCAAATTGGGCGTATAGTTACGGATCATCTGCAAAACGAATATCCAATTTTATGGAAGTTTTGAAAAATGGCGATCGCTCAAGCAGATAGTGGCAAAGGGTAAATTTTCAGGGTTTCAAGAAAGAAAATGGCAGTTAGTTAACTAACGCAAAACTTACATGGTGACAGCCAAAATAATCCGTTCATTACGGGGCTACATGAACTTGAAAAGGGCAGCATCAATGGAGACTAAGGCAAGTGTTTAACTTAGCTAAATAGTACAGTCACTAAGTTATCGAGTCACTGTTGATTCAATGAATTGGGAAATTGGCTAAGACTGCCTCTAGTTAAGAGAAGCAGCCATAGACTGAGATGAAAAAATTTCGCGAGATTCTTGTCGTACCTGTCCACTCATGGCGGCTACTTGCAAGTTAGCAAAAGCATTGAGTTCAATAGCATCATATTGAGAATTTTGGAGAATGTACCGGAGTTGATTTTCAGCTTCCAAGGTTAAATAACCAGTGGCGATCGCTTGTTGGACTACATCTTGAATACACAGCATAGTGAAATTACGGAGTTGTAATGGGTTTAAACTATATTTAGTATCCCTCTTTGTCAAGATAAAGGCAGTGATTCTGATATAGTGTTACCTGTGATTTGCGGCTGATCAGCATCTGATCTAAATCTCCACTGACTAGGTGAGCCAGATCACGGGTATCCATGATTATAGGTCTAGTTGTATGTACAGGGTTGAGTTTTCCCCAACCTCTTGCCTGCCTGGATCGCCATAATTTATGATGAGCCGAGGGATGATCTGATCAGTAATGGAGGGGAAATGATGGCAACAGACGACCTACAACAACATCTAAACAGTTTAGGCGATCGCTACCCTAAACTAGGACAGGCATTAGAACAAGCAGCAAAAGCCCTGAAAGACTCAGGCACTCCCATCAGTGAGCAGTTACTGCAAGGGTTGATTAACTATAACCGTGATTTCGCCAATTTCCAACAAAAACTACAAAACCGGGGACAAACCACCGCCGTAGTCGCGAGATCCCTGGTAGATTTACAGCAGTTATACCAAAAAGTAGCCCCAGCTACAGATGAGGGAGCCATTCCTCAGCAGGTTTTATCCTTGCTAGAGCAAATTCTCCGGCTGACCCACAGCGAACAGAAAGACTTTGCACCCCTACAACAAGCCCACAAACAAGCCCAACAACTCAAACAGCACATTTCCCAAGCTGATCTGAAATCAGACCCACAGCTAAAAGCATTGGTGACCGGACAGCACCCCCTCAACATTCTACTAAACTTGGTGAATAGCGGAGACCAACTCAATGATGAACAGTGGGCAAAATCGGCAGAAATTCTCGACAATACTTTTGGTAAATCTTTGGGGGTAGCTATTTCCAGAGGAAAAATTGTCAGTCAGTCGGGGGGGTCAACTACGACTCAACCGCCATTGAATGTGACAGCAGTTGAACGTCCCACGGCTAACCCAGATATTGTCATCCTAGAAGAACCTACCACCACGAAGGCCCCCAGTGATGTGATTATTGTTCCCAGTGTGGAAATTAACCCGCAACCTTTAACTATTGATGGCCAAAATATTGTGTTCGGCAATACTGCCATTGTCGGTCAGCCTACGGGGAAACCGGAAGTTAAACCGGGAACTGTGGGGCTGCGTGTGAGAGTGCATTTACAGGGATTAGGCGATCGCGATTTTGGCGGCGGGGAATATGCTGGAACTAAGGGTCAAGGTCGCCGCTTGGAGGCTTTCCAAATGGCGATTAATCCTCCCATTCCCGGTTTGGATATACAATACATGGCTCATATTGCTCAAGTTGGTGATAGTCCCACAGCCTCCAACGGTCAAATGGTGGGAGAACCGGGACAAAATCGCCAAATAGAAGGGTTTGCGATTAAGCTGGCTGGACCAGAAGCCCCGAAATATGATGTTTTCTATAATGCCCATATTCAAAATAAGGGAGATGTTCCCGTTTGTAGTAATGGTCAATATTGTGGTACTCGTGGGCAATCTTTACGAGTTGAGGGGATAAAAGTTTGGGTAGAACCCAAAAAATAATCCCCCTTGGTCATTCTCCCTCTAGGGCTACCAGTAAACATAATAATAGGGCTTCTGTCCACTCAACTACAGCCCCATAGGTGTCTCCGGTATGCCCACCTAAACGGTAGTTTAACCAGGTTCCGGTCAGAATAGCGATCGCACTTCCCCCAAGCAGTAAACCCACAGCCACCAGCCAGCGTCCGGGTTCTAACCAAATCTGTAACCCACTCAACCCGGAAAGTAGCAAAACCCCAGGGAGTAAATCTAACGGCGAATAGGTTAAATCTTTGTGAAATGCTCCCTTTCCTTGTGCCTTCAGATAAGGATAACGAGCGATCGCTACTAACTGTCCCCAGCGTCCCCAAGCAGCCACCCCCATCAAAATTAACCAGCGTGTGCGGTCTAAATCAGCGAGGGCGGCGGTTTTCAGCAGTAAAATAGCTACGGCGGCGATCGCCCCAAAAGCTCCCGTCAAACTATCAGCCATCACCTCTAAGCGTCGCTGGGGGTCACCCGCAGCCAACCCATCAGCAGTATCCATCGCCCCATCTAAATGCAGTCCCCCAGTAATCCCAATCCAACCTACCACCACCAAAGCCGAGCGCGTTAAGACCGGACAGCCTAGCAACTGCAAACCCATGTCAGCCAGCCCTAACAATCCCCCAATCATTAACCCCATTACCGGGGCGAGTCTAGCAATTCCCCGAAACTCTAACGTCCAAGACGGAGGAATAGGTAAGCAGGTATAGAAAGCCACAGCAGCAGCTAAAGCCGCTCGTAGCTGTACCATATACCTAATCAGCGATCGCCAGACTGTCTCAAAACTCATAAAACTTAAACTTCAATTTTGCCATAGCTCTATAATATTTCTTAGGTTGTGCCACAATTGAGATCAAACCTGTTGGGGTCTAAACATATACTCTAATACCGCCAAGATAGTTCATCCTGGCTATGGAAAGTCAAAAGTCAAGAAACATCAAGAAAATCTGATCAGATCGACTTTCACAGTCCTACCTTTGCTACAATTGTGTATAAAGTTAGATATCCAACACCGACAGGCTGAAATATAATCTCAGCTACCGGGTTATGGGTAGATTTTTGAGAAGAATGCAAGTGGCGAGACAATAGAAGTAGTAAAATTACTCTGTTTTTCTCAAAACTTGCTTCGTTAAGCCTTATACGGTCAAAGGTTCAGGCAAAAAATCTGTCATACCTAGGGTGCTAAATTGTCCTAAACTCTCTGCGTGAAACTGACCTTATAACTATCGGCTTAACTAGGTAAAGGTGCCAGGTGGCGATTTTGGTTTAGGAGAAACTATAAAACTAGAGGCTTTTGCTCTATGAGTTACGATCAATTAAATTGCAGGGTGTCTGCTCCATGTATTATCGATACCGGAATCGTTGTTAACAAGCGCGATATGCAGAAGTTGCTGGTTGACCTCGGTCGGGTTCGTTATATACATATCCAAGACAACCAGGTAAAAAGCCAAGGCGAAGGTCAGATCCTGGAAGTGTTTGCGGATCAACAGCAGGCTACTCTCATTGCTAACCATGCTTTGTATTTGAATGTTTACAGTTTTGATTATCTGGAACTGAAACAATCCTCCGATAATGAAACCTATTTCGACTTAGTGCAAGATGGGCGACTACTGCGATTAGTTCCTATGTCTAATCCTTTAGAAGACCAGGCGACCAGGAACTTACAAGCCGCCGCCTTTGATGCAGTCATGGATCAAGTCCTATCAAATAACTGGGATACCCCCATTGATGATGATGATTGCCCCTTTTAATTGTCATCAATTGATCTGATTTTCTCAGTTTTGTAGTTAGACTTCATGCCCCAATCATTTTCGTTTCAAATACAGACTCGCTGCACTCACACTCACGCGAGGGCAGGAGTTTTTGTCACTCCCCATGGTATCGTGGAAACCCCCCGATTTATGCCAGTGGGAACCTTGGCTAATGTCAAAACTTTGACCCCGGCTCAACTCCTGGATACGGGCGCTCAAATGGTGCTATCCAATACCTATCATTTGCACCTACAACCAGGGGAGAAAATTGTGGCGGCGGCGGGGGGAATACATAAGTTTATGGGCTGGAATGGTCCGATATTGACCGATTCAGGCGGTTTTCAGGTTTTTAGTCTCAGTGAAATGCGGACGGTGACAGAAGCAGGAGTACGGTTTCGATCGCCTCACGATGGGGCAATTATTGAATTGTCCCCAGAACGCTCCATTGAGATACAAAATCAATTGGGGGCTGATGTGATTATGGCCTTTGATGAGTGTCCCCCTTATCCAGCTTCTAGGGAAGATGTGGTCGCAGCCACCGCGCGCACTGTTAGATGGCTAGAACGCTGCATAGCTGCTCATGACCGACCAGAGGCAGCCCTGTTTGGTATCGTACAAGGAGGAGTTTACCCAGATTTACGGGTGGCAGCAGCTAAAAAATTAGTAGAATTTGATTTGCCAGGTTATGCCATTGGAGGGGTGAGTGTCGGTGAACCTACCGATTTAATGGAAATGGTGGTTCGCGTCACTACCCCCATTTTGCCAGACCATAAGCCTAGATATTTGATGGGGATAGGAACTTACCGGGAAATGGCACAGGCGATCGCATCTGGTATAGATTTATTTGATTGTGTCATTCCTACCCGTTTGGCTCGCCATGGGGCGGCTTTGGTGGCCGGAGAACGCTGGAATTTGAAAAATGCCCAATTTAGAGAGGACTTTCGCCCCCTCGACCCATCTTGTCCTTGTTACACTTGCCAAAATTTTAGCCGCGCCTATATTAGTCATCTGGTACGCGCTAAGGAACTTTTAGCCTATACTCTCCTGAGTATTCATAATGTTACTGAACTGATTAGGTTTACTACCCGTATCCGAGACGCGATTTTGGGCGATCGCTTTACTGACGAGTTCGCACAATATTTGCAAGTTCAATCCTAACCCTAGCCCGATAAACTGACAAATCATCGCTAAAATGAGAATTGTCGCAAAGATTTGTTAAAATTCTGTAAGCCATATTTTAGTAAGAGGTTAATTGATTCATGGAAGCAGCACTGCTATTGGCAAAATTGCCAGAAGCCTACTCGATTTTTAGCCCCGTTGTTGATATTTTGCCCGTTATTCCCGTCTTTTTCCTGCTGTTGGCTTTTGTGTGGCAAGCTGCTGTCGGTTTCCGATAAGCCCAAACCAGCTCAGGCTATCGGTTCTATAGTGAGGCGTGAAATCCCACAGCCTAGCGTGCCGATAGCCCCTAGTAACAATATTAAGCGCCAACTTCACTGGACTTATGCCATCATGTTGCTAGGTTGAGGTGGTCTTAATCAGGATTTCAGAAATAAAGTTCTTATGTCTACTAATGCGATCGCCCTGTGCAAGTATGTTGTTGTATTGACAACTATAGTTTTAACTCAGGCAGTTCCCCCCTCTGTGGTAGCCCGGTCTTCTCAAGAGGTTGTTAGTCAAATCACTGCTACAGAGTTTTTTGAGCGCGGTGTAGCACGCTACCAACGGGGAGATAAACAAGGGGCGATCGCTGATTTTACCCAAGCTATTCGCCTCAACCGTAACCATGCCCTCGCTTACTATAACCGGGGAGTGGTAAGGTTTAGGATCGGCAATAACTTGACTGAGGCGATCGCTGATTTTACCCAAGCTATCCGCATTAATCCTGAATATGTTGATGCCTACTATAATCGTGCCATTGCCCGTGTCAAAGTTCAACAATACTGGCCGGCTATTGATGATGTTACCCAGGTGATCAGCCTCGACCCCTCTCATGATCGGGCTTTCTACCTGCGGGGATTAATTTATTCCGAAAATCTTAAAGATTATCAAACCGGGATTAATGATTTTACTGAGGCGATCCGCCTTAACCCCAGAAACCCAGCACCCTATTTTAAGCGCGGGAATGCTCGCTATCGCATTGGCGATCGTGAAAGGGCTATTGATGACTATAACAAAGCTATTGATATCAACCCATCAGACCCGGAACCTTATTATAACCGAGCCATCAGTCGCTACCAAATTGGCGATCGCCAAGGCGCTATCTTTGACCTACAGAAGTCCGCAGACCTATATCTGGATTTGGGTAATTTCGAGAAATACCAAAAGGCGATCGATACCTTAGAAAAATTTGAGAATTAATTCCCGTTAGCACACACCTTTACCGAATCTTTACAAACTTCCGGCAAATTTTACCAAAGTTTTATAGACTTGGTGTTATGTTTTGCCTAGAATGTGGGTAGACGGGTGTTAGATACTTAACCTTAGTGTCCGTCTGACTCCTGTACCACAGGACAGACATAGAGACTAAACAAAGTATCGCATCTATAATATAGCATTTTTCCCGGTTTCCTCTCGTCATGGGCTGGGTTTAGGGACATATTTTAAGGATTTGATCAGACCTATCAGTTTTGATCAGTTTTGATCGCGGCAGTCTCAAGGGTCAGTCAGCACCCCCGGCTGAAGCACGGGGGCTTCGTGCCCCCCGCTTTCAGGTAGCTGACCAGCTTAAGCCTTAAC
>NZ_JBIMLI010000037.1:21310-37242 GCF_051859755.1 Limnospira sp. | reverse complement strand
GTAGAAATTTAGAAAAATCGCCTGGTTCAGACGATTACACTTGTGGACGGGGTGCTGCCGACAGTCCCGGACGAAGCAAGAAATAAACATCAATATCCGGCTATGTCCGGTTTTGTTTAAGTTTTATAGAGCAGTTGAAAGGGGGGATAATTATATGCGCGGGAAATTTGGGTCAAACTTTGATACCAATTATTGATAGTTTGTTGAGCAGGATAGGGACTATAATTGCGG
The DNA here is from genome assembly GCF_051859755.1 of Limnospira sp. Lineage (NCBI taxonomy): Bacteria > Bacillati > Cyanobacteriota > Cyanophyceae > Oscillatoriales > Sirenicapillariaceae > Limnospira > Limnospira sp. The sequence goes on along the minus strand of NZ_JBIMLI010000037.1, from coordinate 37,011 downwards.
GACTGTCTGAGAAATTGAATCATCTGGTGTTTGTCTTGGGTGTGATAGCTTAAAGCAGCTAACCAAACCAGGACTTGATAGCGACAGAGGGTTTCTAGGGGACGCATCCAATTTCGTAGGGTAGGACGAGAAAAGTAATTTTGAATAAGTTGATTACAGTCAGAGGAAAGGATAGCGATCGCATATCGTTTCAAGTTATAATCAGCCTCGACTGTTATAGTCCTTCTTTGTAGACAAATTCCCGCAGCGCCATGGGATGCTAAATTTAGCAATAAATCTATAGTAGCAGCATGGGGAGATAGACTCGAGTCAAACCCTCCCCAGCGTTTAACCCAGGAATTGCGGAATAAAATCGCACCAGTTTCCACCAATCGCCACAAGTCTGTTAACATCCAGATATGGACACCATGTAAACCGTCGCGACCCTGCAAAATTGGCGCGAGATTATTGTAAGGCTGAACTTCCGAAATTAGCTGATTTTCCTCCCAAATTTCCCAACCAGAGAATACCATTTCCAGTGAACCCGCACGATTATCAAAAGCATCTATCAGGTCTGATAAACTATGAGGTAGTAAAGTAGAACCCCCATCTAAAAACAGGATAAATTCTCCCCTAGCAATATCTAAGCCTCGGTTTCTAGCAGCCACAATTCCCTCGCCACATTGACCAACATATTGCAAAGATTTTCCATAACCTTCTAGGACTTCCGGGGTGTTGTCCGTCGAACCGTTATCAATCACAATAATCTCGCAACCATCGATATTTTGATTAAGGATACTATCAAGAGTTTTGGGTAAACTGATACCCTGATTATCGCTACAAACAATAATACTAATTTGGGGAGAATTAGCCACCGTCGCGGGGATTAAATAATCAGTAGCATCAGCAGTATTACCCGCGAAATGTCCTTGTAAAAGAGCTTGATTTTGCTTTGCTTCCCGTCCGTGAAACGCTTCGATGCGGTTTCCCCGAAGATGTCCGTAGTCATGATTTTGGTGAACAATCGTAATAGTTTGACTCCCGTTAATTACCCGATATCCTTGTTTTAATCCTTCTCCCACCATCCAATTATCCCAACCCGGACGACCAATAGCAAAAGCCGGAAGTTGATTAAACAGAGGTTTAGGAAATACAAAGTAATCTAACGCACCGATACCGCTAAATATTCCCGCTGTATGAATTTGATGATGTAGCTGTTGTTCCCAGTTAGGGTTATCAAAATTCACAGGTTCTTCAATATCCAAATTCCAACGTCGTCCCACCATCAGAAACCTAGAGTAATTAGCAATCACCTGTTGAACATTCCCGAGAAAATCGCTAGTTAGGATAATATCCGAGTTAATATATGTTAAAATATCGTGGGAAGCGTGATGATGTACTTGGCTAAAAATATCATTTAGCAGAGGGGTTCCATATTCGTTAACTTGGACATTCGGAATATGTCTCACCTTCAATTTACTAGCCACTTCTGCGGTTCCTGTCTCATCACCAAATAAGATAATTTCCGGTCTCGGAACCAGTTTAGTCCAACTGGTAATCGCATTATCTTGAATCATTCCCACACTTCCCACAAAGGCTTTAGGAACCGCAAAAATAGTCACCTTAACAGTAGGTTGAATATTATCAAAAATCCAGACACGACCTTTTTTAGTTCCCATAGAAATTAACTGATACTACAAATCCTCTGTTCGTCTAATTTAGCGGTCAACACCTGGGAGAGTTGGGTGAGATAGTAGGTGGATTAGGTAACACGCATCCACCCCACCTTTTATATGGTAATTTAGATGTTAGTCTGGCATAGTTTCAGCAATAATTTTAGCAAACATCTTGACAAGAGCAGCATTATATGTATTCCCAGACTGTGCTACAGCAGGTTGATACTGTTGTACTGGCTGTCCTGGTGGCGACATATTTTGATACTGTTGTATATGCTGTATCTGTTGTATCTGTTCCCGCAGTTTTTGAATTTCCGACCTCGACTCTTCCAATTCTTTCTGCTGTTGCTGTAGTTGAGACTGCGACTCTTCCAATTCTTTCTGCTGTTGCTGTAGTTGAGACTGCGAACCCTCTAACTCTTCCTTAATTTTATGTAACTCAAATGTAGCCTGTTCAAGTTCCACCTGTACTTCATCTAATTGGAAGTTAGCCATTTCCAGTTCTTCCCTGGTATCATGTAACTCCGAGCGAGACTTATCGAGTTCCTGTTGAGTTTCAGTCTGTTTATTCTGTGCATTTTTAAGCTGGTCTTGAACTTCCTTAACTTTGGTTTCCAGTTTCTTCCTTTCAGACTGAGAGTTTTCCAACTCCTTCTGCTTCTGCTGAAAATCAGATTGAGACTTTTCCAGGTCTTTCCGAGTCTGCTGTAGTTGAGACTGAGAGTTTTCCAACTCCTTCTGCTTCTGCTGAAAATCAGATTGAGACTTGTCGAGGTCTTTCCGAGTCTGCTGTAGTTGATATTTTAAAAGTTCCTGTTCTGATTCTAATTCTTGGAGGCGAGATTGAGTTATTTTAAGTTCGGTTGGTTTGGGTTCTGTGGGAGGTTGGAGGCGAAGATTTTGGGCGATTTCGGAAGGAATTACTGAGGTATTGATTAGGTTGTTGTGAATATAAACCACTTCATACCGAGAGGGATGATAGGGAGTGGCTTGCGCTACGGGGGTGAAATAATGTTCATTGAGAAAGGCGTTAAGTTGCTCAAAAGTTGCGCCACGTTCAAATAGTTGATTTTGGCTGGTTGTGCTGTAAATAGCATCAAGATGTTGCAGAATTTCTGAGGCTCCTGTTAAGGCGAGAAGTTCGGCTCCTTGGATGTCTAAACATAGTATATTATAGTCTTCTGGAAGCAGGTTAAGTTCCGTTAAAATGCTGTCAATTGTGCGGGTTTCAACGGGTATTTGCTGAGTTTCTGTGAGGTTGGGATACAGTTTTTTGTATTCTGTTAGTGACAAAATAGAACTGTTAGACTCGATGTTGGTAACGTGGAGAGTGGCGGTACTATTTTGGTCAGCGATCGCCACATGAACTGTCTGAATATTGGGTCGATCGCCTACAGCCATTTTCAACCTTTCACAGGTGACGGGATTCGCTTCTATTAGCAATATTTGAGCATTAGTAAACTTGGCAAAACGTTTGAGCGATCGCCCTTCTCCTGCTCCTACATATATAATACCACGAGGCGTAACTTTATGATCTTGAAAAATTTGGTGTAAGTTAAGTTTCATAGATACCAAAATATACTAAGTAAGTTGATTTCAAACTTTCCCGATAACGCGACCAACATCTAGTTACTGTAGGCTGCCATATAGGGTATAATTAGGAAGTAGGTGTTAATCATCATGAGACATATTCCCGGATTTGCCAAATGCTAAATATCTGAGCGATCGCCTTATTATAGACTTTTATATAACCATCAATAAGTCAGCCATAACCGGAAAATTTTAGTGATGGTTTCCCGTTGATCAACTCCACGCCTCAAAATCCCGAGAAAATTGAGACAAAGACAATAAACAGATAGGGGGATATTCAGCCACCAAACGTCGCTCTATGGGGGTATTGTAGCCCCAGTCAGCCAAAAACAGTTTAACCTGTTGTAGGTCTGTTTGAGCTTGTACAGACAACAAAGTTTTCATTCTGTCTTCAACGAACCAGATCACCGGACTAGGATCAGAAAGAGTCATGAGATCCCGTAGAGTTTGGTGCTTAGGCTGTTTGTGTCCTTTCCCAAAAATCATACCCGGACCGAGAATAATTCCCTGTTGTCCGAGAAGCGATCGCACAAATCGTTCTTCCTTAGTAGTAATTATGCGTAATTCTATCATGTCCTGCTCAAGAATAACCCGAAGGCGATCGCATACCCCCGGATAAAAGCCATGTAAAGCCAACCACCCTGGTAGGTCTGTGGCGATCCACTCATCGCGAATTTGATCAAGTCGAGGGCCAAGAACTTCCGGTGACAAATGTTCTTGTTCCAGCAGTTGACGTGATATACTATGCCAATCGCTGAGAATCTCAGATTCAGTCCACCCCAAAACCAAAGCCCTGATCAAAAGAGGCATTTCCCAACCCGTTTCAATCACAGGTCTAGTGCAGTAGAATCTAGGGGGTAAATCATCCGGTGGGGTAGACTCAGGAGGCGACCAAACTTCGAGATATGTACGCCAAGCCGTCTGAAAATACTCCAGCAAGCCATCACAGAGAACACCATCAAAGTCCAAGGCGAGAAGATTGGGTCTATCTGACATAGTTTTAGTATGTTGTAGGGCAATTTACCGAAATTCTTGAGTTGTTGTGGTAGCTTTTAGTGTAGCATCTAAACAGGTGTGTTAATTAACCCTTGGGGAATTGTCTTTGTGGTTTATACCTCAAACTCAGAGTTAAAAAACCCGTTAACCCCGCCGAAAAACCCGGACTTACCCCTTAACCAAGAGTCGCGGATACAAGATCCCCAACTACTGAGGATAGCCCGACGGGTGTATCATGCTTATTCAGAAGTACACGCCAAACGAATGCGCCGTCCGTCCGGTGTAGCCATTCATCTCCGCAGCTATCGAAGTTTACTGCTTTTCTCCCCCAAACCTGTTTTGCTTCCGGGAGAATGTTTTATCCCCTTTGACCAGATAGAATTAGAGTTATTTTAGCCCAGGGTAGGAACCGCGTGTGAAACCCCCGTGAAAGGTGAGAGTCCAATATGGAGATTTTAGTTGATCTACCAGCTTACTTGATTATATTTGCCCTAGGCGCTTCCATAGGTAGCTTTTTAAATGTCATTGTGTATCGAGTCCCCGCTGGTCTGTCCGTGTGGTATCCTCCCTCACGATGTCCCCATTGTCATACCCGTTTGGGTTTAAGTGAAAATATCCCAGTTTTCGGGTGGTTGTGGTTGCGGGGGAAATGTCGCCATTGCCATGCACCGATATCTATGCGCTACCCTCTAGTAGAAGGGTTAATGGGTGTATTGTTCTTGCTGGTATATGTAACCATCATGCCAGGGACTATAGTACAACTGTTTGGCTTGTGGGCGCTATTAGCTTGGTTGGTGGCGTTATCTCTAATTGATATAGATACCTTAACCCTTCCTAACCCTCTCACCCAGTCAGGTTTAGTGGTGGGGTTGTGCTTTCAAGGGTTACTGGGATTAAAAACGGCTGGGGTGATAGACCAGTTAATGGTGGGTGTTTTGGGGGCGGTGCTAGGATTATGGTTATTTGAAGCGATCGCCTTTTTGGGGTCCATGGCTTTTGGACAGACCGCTATGGGGGCGGGAGATGCTAAATTAGCGGCCCTTATGGGGGCTTGGTTGGGGTGGAAGATGCTATTGGTCGCAAGTTTCATCGCCTGTGGTTTAGGAGCCTTTATCGGCGCAGGAGCCATGGCTGTGGGCATATTAGACCGCCGCCAACCCATGCCATTTGGTCCTTTTTTAGCGATCGCCGCTGGTATAACTGCCCTGTGGGGTGAGATAATAGTATCTATGTATATGGAGTTATTTTTCCCAGTTATCTGAGGTAAAGTGCATCGGGCTTTGTGCCTATCCTAGAGATATATAATGATCGTGTCTTGGATTACACTAAAAACCACTGCTATGCGCTGGGAAGCCGAGTTAATGCAACAAGTCCTCGCCTCCCATGATATCCCAGCACGGGTAATTAGCCTAGGAGTTGGGTCATATATGGGGGTGGGGGGTCCGGCTAAATTGCAAGTACCATCGGAACATTTGTGGACAGCACTACTGCTGCTTAGTCCGGTGGACGAGGAGCCAGAGGAAGCTCAATAAATCATTTCCTCAATCAAACATCAGAACGTATTTTAATTAATGTCTCTATTTGACTGGTTTGCAAATCGACAAAAATCAGTTCCCATTAGTCCCGATCGCCAAGAGCGAGAAATTGCCGATGGTTTGTGGGTAAAATGTGAAAAATGCGGTGCATTAACCTACACCAAAGACTTACAGGCGAATCTTATGGTGTGTCTGCAATGTGACCATCACATGAGGGTTTACAGTGACGATCGCATTAAACAACTGATTGATGAAAATACCTGGCAGCCCATTGCTGCTAATCTGTGTTCAGTAGATCCGCTGAATTTCCGCGATCGCAAACCCTACAGCGATCGTCTGCGAGAATACCGGGAGAAAACAGGTCAAATTGATGCTGTACAAACGGGGACGGGTTTATTAAATGGGGAATCGATCGCCCTTGGGGTGATGGATTTTCGATTTATGGGGGGTAGTATGGGGTCGGTGGTGGGAGAAAAACTCACCCGGATGATTGAATATGGGACTGAGCATCAATACCCGGTAGTGATTATCTGTGCTTCCGGAGGGGCTAGAATGCAGGAAGGAATGTTAAGCCTCATGCAAATGGCGAAAATCTCGGCGGCTTTGGAACGACATCGAGAGAATAAACTTTTGTATATCCCTGTACTAACCAATCCTACTACTGGAGGGGTGACGGCTAGTTTTGCCATGCTCGGTGATCTAATTCTAGCTGAACCCCAGGCAACTATTGGTTTTGCGGGTCGTCGGGTAATTGAGCAAACCTTGCGAGAAAAACTACCTGATGATTTTCAAACTTCTGAATATCTGATGGCTCATGGGTTTATTGATGCGATCGTCCCTCGCACTCAGCTCAAAAAAACCCTCACCCAATTGATTAAACTGCACCGACCACCACAGCCTACCGGAAGACCCTTTGTAAAATTGTCCGACTCTAACTCCCGCAGCCATGTCCATCATTCTGAGGAAACCCAACAGCATCGATAATCTCTAAATCAGTGATTGGATAGTACCCACTACTGCATATAATTGGTGGGTGATGCCGGTTTTGACTAATTGTCATCGGTTTTTGCGGATTGGTCTAGGGCTGAAATGGCCTGCGACTACCATTTGGCGATCGCACAGGTGCTTAAACTTGGCGATCGCCTAGTAATTGCCTACCAACATCCCCAAACCCGTATAGTTGAGGATGTCAAAGCAATTCTCTCCGCCATTGAGGCCACAAGTGATTCAGAATCGTAGATCCAACGATTGACAAAGATCATTTAACACAGGACTATTGAGATAAGACTTCTGAGACAGAATCGCTAAAAACCAGGATCACAACTGCTCAATATTGCCGATTGAGTTGTTGCTTTGGTACGTTCTATAATCATCTAAAAGTTAAGGAGAACCATGCTAAAAAGGTACATTTGGTTGGCTGTTGCCACTGTATTCTTCACCTTTCAAATGTGGGTGGGTAATGCAAACGCTTTGGAATTGACTGAAGAATTGAGAACCCTTCCCATCAATGCTCAAGGCGATACTGCTGTCTTGAGTCTCAAAGAAATCAAAAAAGGCCAACAGGTATTTAACGCCGCCTGCGCTCAGTGTCATGCGCTGGGTGTGACTAAAACCAACCCTGATGTTAACTTGAGTCCTGAAGCCCTGGCTTTGGCTACTCCCCCCCGCGATAACATTGCGGCTCTGGTTGATTATGTCAAAAATCCCACCACCTATGATGGCTTCATCGAGATATACGAACTGCATCCTAGCCTGAAAAGTGCAGACATTTTTCCCAAGATGAGAAACCTATCAGAAGATGATCTCTATAATGTAGCCGCTTACATTCTCTTACAACCCAAGGTTCGCGGTGAACAGTGGGGTGGTGGTAAATACCTCCGTTAATCTTTCCGCCTGAAAGATTCACCTAACCAGGTTTCTGACTTTAGGTTTTGGTTTTTGGTGGCTACTAAGAAGGGTTACTAACTACTCTGAAATTGTAACCACTAAAGTCCGCGAATTATCTAGGATAATCAGCGGAGCTAAAATCTAAAGTCTCCGATTTGACTGCTGATATTAAATACCTCAAATTTCCATGTTTCGTAACAGTTTTTTGCGCTCTCTACTGCTCTTATTTATCACCAATATAGTAGGATGGCTGATTTTTAGTTTCCCGGTTCAAGCTCAAAATGTTGACCCCTATGTGTTAAGATATCTGACTGATCAACCTGTGGAAATACAGAGCGATCGCCAAGGTGGAACCCAGACCTTTTCGGTGGAGGATCTATCAGCGGGAAAAGTCTTGTTTACGGATAGTTGTTTGAACTGTCACGCTGGTGGTGTAACTATTCCCTATCCGACGGTTTCCCTGTCTCTGGAAGACCTGAAGGGAGCCACCCCTCCGAGGGATACCATCAAAGATTTAGTCGCTTATATGAGGCATCCCGTCAGCTATGATGGTAGTGATACTAACTACTGGTGTCGGGAAATTCCCGAAAATTGGCTTGACGATGCAGAAATTGATAACCTAGCCGCTTTTATCTTACAATCAGCCATAAAAGCACCCGGTTGGGCTAAAAAATGACGGGATTATAGCACATTAATAAACCCGAGTCAAGGGGTGAGTTAATTAGTTTTGCCAGCTAAATATCACCCTTACAGCGGGTTAAATAAATCTGAGCGACCTTATCTTGGGGGTTCCGTTCTAAACAGGATTCAAAAAGTGCGATCGCCTCAGAAATCTCGCCTAAATAATAGTGTAATAATCCTCGCTCAAACATAGTTTTTGTGGCTTGTTTTCCGGCGCGCAAGTCGGGGGGGTCAGCATCAAAGACCTCAAACACAGAAACCATTTCTAATTTACCCTTAACCTGAACATGATCAATAAGGCGGATACCATATTCATTAATATGGTTAAGTCGGACAAAGGTATAGTGAGAGATTAACAGAGACACCCCATAATTTTTAGTTAATCCTTCCAAACGGGAAGCCAGATTAACCGCATCACCAATTACAGTACCATCCATGCGAGATTTTCCCCCCACAGTTCCCAACATCAATTTTCCGGTATTAATACCAATACCAATTTCAATAGGAGGACGATAGGTAGGTTTGGTGGGGTCGGTACGCCGTCGAGTTTTGTTGTATTCTGCGAGTAAGTCAAGCATTCTAATTCCGGCTCGCAGAGCATCATCGGCGCTCTGGCTAAAGAGGGCCATAATTTCATCACCAATGTACTTATCAACAAAGCCTCGATATTCAGCGATCGCCGGTTCTACATGGGATAAATAAGCATTAATAAACTTAAAATTATCCTCTGGGGTCATTTGTTCCGAGAGGCTAGTAAAATCGCGAATATCAGCAAATAAAACCGACATTTCCCGTTGAACATTATCCCCCAGTTGAACATCAACAATACTATCTTTACCGAGATATTGTAGAAATTGGTGAGGAACAAAGCGGAAAAAGGACTGGTTGAGTTCAAATAATTCCGAGGTAAAACGTTCTAATTCTGCTTCAGCGCGTTTGCGTTCCGTGATATCTTCAACAAACCCTTGATAATAGAGAATATCACCATTTTCATCATTAACAATTCTGGCACTTTCAGAAATCCAAATAATCTCACCATCACGATTATAAACCTGAGATTCAAACTTAGAGATTTCGTGGCGCTGATGCAAAGTTTCTAATAATTCATCCCAACGATTTGGTTGAACATATAACTGTTTTTGGACATCAGTTATAGAGGACATGAGTTCCTTGGGGGACTCATAGCCATAAATCTTAGCCAAAGTGGGATTAGCATTAATAAACTTTCCATCAGGGGAAATTTGAAAAATCCCTTCCAGAGCATTTTCAAAGATACTGCGATATTTGCGTTCAGTCTTACCCAAAGACTCAATCAAATTGGCTTGGTCTTGGGTGAGTAATTCTAAGGCGCGGTTCATTTCCTGAAGCTGAAAATTTTGGTCAGTGAGTTGTTTTTGTTGCTGGAAACTGTTAATCGCTTCAGTAATGGTTAAAGTCAAATCTTCATTTTCCCAAGGCTTAGAAATATAGCGATAAAGTTTAGCATATTGAATAGCATTAAATACCCCATCAATATCAGCATGACCTGTCAGCATAATATTCATAGTATTGGGGGATAAATGATGAATGGCTTTTAACACCTCATCTCCCCGCAAACCCGGCATCATATAATCAGAAATGACTACCGCCAATTCTTCCCCAGCTTCAATCAATTCTTGGGCTAATTTAATGCCTTCACTGCCACTCCCAGCACATTCAAACCGATATTTGCCACCCAATGTTCTCCGAAGCAGTCGCCTCAGAGTGTCCAAAATCATAGGTTCATCATCGACACAGAGAATAACTGGTTTGGTCATTAGTCAATAAGGAAACGGGGGAAAATTAAAAAGTGTGCTGATGATTAGGAGCGACCATCTCTGTTTTCCTTGTTTGAAGTCAGGATAGCTGCTTTTTGTACACCCCAAACACACTTTACACCCTAATGCCTCAACTGTTATTGTGCCATTTCCTCAAGTTCGCGGATACGCTGTAAGGCATCCTGATGAGAATCTGAACGTCCCAGTTGTTGATAAAGTTCTGCGGCTTGGCGAAAGTCAGCTAAGGCTTCCTCAAATTCTTGACGACGGATATGACTGAGGGCACGATTATAATAGGCATCAGCAAAACCGGGATTAAGCTCGATCGCCCTAGTATAATCAAGAACGGGATTGGGGCCACGGGTTGGTTCATTCAGCACCAATAGTGTCCGCGCTAATCCCAAATTAAAATAGGTTTCTGGGGAATTAGGATTCAATTCTAAGGCTCGGTTAAAATCAGCGATCGCCTCCCACGCATAACCGCGATCCAACCAACTCAATCCGCGAAAGTAGTAGGTTTCCGCATTTTGGGGAGTATCCAACGACACAGGAGAGGCTTCTAGCGTGTCCGAATCGATTTGTAAATCATTAGGACTTAACTGAGCTTGTGATAGCTGTTCCAGAAACAAATTAATGGGAACGGCAGCATTAAACCCTGTTTTAATGGGGGTAACATCTCCAGAACGAGTTTGAGCAAATCCAAACTCACCTTGACCGTGTAAACCCACCACACGGCCTTGAGAATCAAATACTGGACCCCCACTCATACCACTCCAAGTAACAGCCTGATACCGCAAATTATAGCCTTCTGGGCGATTTTTGGGGCGACTGGTGACCAATCCAGGGGAGAGTTCTGGTTCCCGTGCCGCGCCGGTTAACCCCCCAGTAGCGGGATAAGCATAGACATAAATCTGAACCCCAATCACTACCTGTTCGGAATCGGCTAAAGTGGCGATCGGGTATTCTTGGGTACTTTCAAATCTTACTACTGCTAAATCGGGTTCATCCTTAGTAGTCTGTAGCCTAGTAACACTGGTGACCGGGTGACTTTGACCATCATGGGTGCGGATACTGTAGGCGACATCAGTTGCTTGTACTACATGATTAACGGTCAGGACTGTATAGATATTATCTTGTCTAGCAATAATGACCCCAGAACCGTCTCCGAGGGCGCTATTAATTTGAACTGTAATGGGTGCGGCGATTTCTGCGACTTGCTGGGCGCTTTTAGCAGCTAGGGCGACTTGACAAGTTATGACCAGGGCGGCAGTTGTTGCCATTCCGGTTAAAATGGTTGTCAGGGAATCAAAGCGAGAAAGACCCAAGTTGAACATGGTTATATCCCTAAAATTTAATTAGTTAGTCTATGGTAATCTGACGTAAACTCCATCAAGTTTGTTCGGGGTAGTTACGGGAAACAAAGGGTTAAATTATAGTGTGACCGGGTTCCGCTACAGCCTCGGACTTCCTGGCTAGGTTTTATCTATGATAGCCTGAGTGAGTCCTTCTAGGGTATATTCTTGGGCTTCAATATCGACCTTTCCTAGGAGAGTTTGGCAGGTCTGGGAGGTCTGGGGACCAATAGAGGCGATCGCTACTCCGGTGAGTAAATCTCGCCAGGAATCACCCGCAAAGCCTTCTAGGAGTTTACAGAAATTTTTGACAGTCTTGGAACTGGTAAAGGTGGCAATATCAATTGTACCATTTTCTAAAGCTAATTGAATATTAGGGTCGATGGTATCTGGACAAGCAGACTCATAGGCGGGAACTTCTACTACTTCCGCCCCTGCTTGGGTTAATTCTTTCACTAATATCTCCCGCCCTCCGGTTTCCACTCTGGGGAATAATAGACGTTTTCCGCTGACTGATTCGGGGAAGTTTTCCACTAGCGAATCAGCGATAAAATCCGGGGGGATAAAATCAGGATTTAGTCCCCATTTTCGCAATACCATGGCGGTTTTTTTGCCGACAACAGCAATTTTTGTATTGGCTAAAATGCGGGTATCTTTCCCACTAGCCATGAGTCTTTCACAAAAGAATGAGACAGCGTTAGCAGAAGTGAGTAATAGCCAGTCAAAAGGCTTTGATGTATCATAAAATGCGATCGCTTTATCCAGGGGTTCCCAAGTAGAAGGAGGCGTGATAATTAGGGTAGGCATTTCTAGGACTTCAGCCCCTTTTTGTTCCAGCAAACTGCGAAACTCGTTGGATTGTTCCGAGGAACGGGTGACTAAAATGGTGTGATTAAGTAATGGACTCAGCATAATTCTTGAGTGGTTTTGGCGAGGCTGTAGATAGGTTTGCAGTTGCACCACATTCCCCACAACTATGACACTGGGAGATAAAGATTCTCGTGATGTTTTATCTACAATATCATTTAACGTGCCAACGATTACCTTTTGATTAAAGCGACCCCCATTTTTAATAATAGCTATGGGAGTTTCAGGCGATCGCCCATGTTGTCTAAGTTGGTGTACAATCACAGGTAAATTTCGCGCCGCCATGAGAATAACTAAAGTTTCCAGTTCCGATAAACTCGCCCAATTTAGGGCTTCCGGTTCATGGGCTGTCATGACTGCAAAACACCGACTCATGACTGTATCGGTGACAGGAATACCAGCCAGTAGGGGGGCGGCCAATGCTGAGGAAATACCTGGAACCACCTCAAATTCACACTTAGCAGCAATTAAGGCTTGAATTTCCGTACTAGCGCGACCAAAGATAAATGGATCGCCGCCCTTGAGTCGCACCACCAGTTTTCCCTGTTGACAATATTTGACTAATAAACGATTAATTTCGCTTTGGGGGGTAGTGACTTGGCTACCCCGCTTTCCCACATATACTTTCAGACAATGGGGCGAAATTAGGGGTATAATTGACTGGTCAACTAGGGCATCATAAACTAGGACTTCAGCCTGCTTCACTAACTGATAGGCTTTGACAGTCAAATAAGCTACATTTCCTAATCCCGCCCCTACTAAATAAACTTTTCCGCTGAATTTGGTCATGGTTTCTCTATACTGCACACCTAGTCACATATACTGCCCAAAATCTCTGATTTTCTGATTCTCTGATTCAATAGTACCATTAGCCGGTTTTCAGACTGTCACAGCGATCGCCATATAGGTTAACACCTTCTGCATAATAATGATTACCAACCCTGAGAGATTATACTCTACCTGGTCTTGGGGAATGTCCCGCAGTGTGAAAATTTTGGACTTGAGGGCTTTTAAGTATGAAGTTACCATTTAATTTCGGTTTTTTTACCGCTGGATTTGTTTTGCTTTTATTGCTGACTTTTTCGATACTTCAGTGGCTAAATATTCCCAGTGGTAGTTTTGTGGATTGGATTATCGGTGGCATTACCTTTTGGTGGCTATTGTTAATAGTAACTGTTCCTTGGAATATACACTTTGATGCTAAGGAAGTTCTCGCAGAGGCGGCGGAGTCCGACAAAAAAGGGATTCGGATTGAACCCAGTCAGCGTTCTTATGTGCATAAATTAGTCAGTCGTTCTTTAGGGGTGGCGATCGCCTTACATATAGCTAGTGCGATCGTGCTTTTATCGTTATCATGGGCGGGAATTAGTGTAGTGGGATATATCGGCTCTGTAGCCGCGTTATTACTAACCATTTTACGTCCCTCTCTCCGAGGTTATCAATACTTAGTAACCCGTTTATCAATGGTACGTCGGGAGTTTTCTTATCCCCGCGAGGATGTAGTAGAATTGAGAAATAGAGTAGAAGTTGTGGAGGCTTTATTAGAGGTTACCAAGAAAAGTCTCGACCCGAATAAATCCAATTCTTGGGCATCCCAACAAAACCAAAAACTAGCTTTTTGTCAAAGTGAAATCACCCGTTTAGCCGCCGATATGCAAACTCTCAAAGCCACCAACCAATCCGAACATGAGCGCCTTTCGCGTACAGCCGAAAAGGCGATCGCGCAAATTACAGAAGATGGTAAAATTCTCAATAACGTGAGAGAAATTATCCGATTTTTCAAAGAAGCCTAATCATCCCTTGAAAATCTTTCACTCACCCATACCCACCTCATTAATTATTGATTGCGTTTGGTTATTGTTTATGGAGCTTCTCGCTTCTGTGTCCGTGTCTTGGTATTGGGGGACTTCTCCCGCTTCTGTTTCTGGTTTGGCTCCTTCTCCTGGGTCTGTTGTTTTATGGGCTTCCGGGGCTGGTGCGTCCTTCGTGGGCGTGCGTCCTTCTGCCCGGTCCTTCTCTCGCTGGGTTGGTGTGGTCTGGTTCTCCTCTCGTCGCGCCGCTGTGTCCTTCGGGCGTGCCGTGTCTTCCGAGGCGTTTGGCGGCGGGGTTATCACTGTTCGTCCCTGTGGGGGCTGGTGGGTTGTCTCAGTCCCCGTGTTTGTGGGCTCTGTTCGGGGTGGTCGGTTTGGTCGGAGCTTACCTCTGTCGGTGTGGGCGCTGTAGGGTGCGCCAACAACTATCGGGAAAACCAACTAACTAGGGGTTGCGACCCACGCGGAAAATTCTGTTGGGAGTCCCAACCCAAAAACACCATCTCTCACCTTCTGTTGGGTGAAACCCAAGCGACAAAGCCTGCTGTTGGGTGAAACCCAAGCGACAAAGCTACAAAGTAACATAAGGGATGATGGCTAAAGGTTTGGGAAAAGAGGCGATACTGGCTGCTTCCGAGGGCGATCGCCTTTTCCGCAGTAGTATTAAATCTTTCCCCCCTACCCGCCTCTTTCCCGTAGTCGTAGGGTGCGACCCACGCGGGAGGTTCCGTTGCAGGTCTCAACCCAAAAACACCATCTCTCACCTTCTGTTGGGTTTCACCTAACCTACAAAGCCTTCTGTTGGGTTTCACCCAAGCGACAAAGCCTGCTTATCAGTGAGGAATGGCATGGGAAGTAAATTCGCGAGAGACTTATCAGGAAATATGAATAACCAAGATCTTCATAAACACTTAGCGGTTCTTGAGCTGGAGCCAGGCGCTTCCTTAGAAGAAATTAAAGCCTCTTATAAGGAACTTGTTCAGATTTGGCATCCAGATCGGTTTGATAGCAATTCCAATTTACAGCAACGTGCTCATCTACAGTTACAGCGGATTAATGAGTCATATGAAATTCTCAAAGATTATTGCGAACACAATGAGTATCGAACTCCTGAAGATAGTTCACAGAATGCTAGACAGAAAACTGAGAGTCAAAGATCAACATCCAATATCTTGAAGCGAGTTATAAACATTTTGAACGAAGTGCCAGGAATGACTCCAGCACACCATCGAGATTTCAATCGTGCCATACCAAGATTTAAACTTGGTGATGGTTCAGTGGTGAAAACCTGGAAAAATCCTGTAGGTGTCGATCATGTATTCATTGCAGACAAAAATGGCAATATGATTTTTGGTGGTTTTGTCGGTTGGATTCATTCAAATGCTCTTCAGGAAGCCATTGACGAAATTCATAAAGACTTCACTTAATGCGATCCTGGCTTCCCCCAGGCTGCGCGATCGCCCAACGACTCCCCAGGGCGATCGCCTTTTCCGCAGTAGTATTAAATCTTTCCCCCCTACCCGCCTCTTTC
>NZ_JBIMLI010000037.1:0-21213 GCF_051859755.1 Limnospira sp. | reverse complement strand
AGTCGTAGGGTGCGACCCACGCGGGAGGTTCCGTTGCAGGTCTCAACCCAAAAACACCATCTCTCACCTGCTGTTGGGTGAAACCCAAGCGACAAAGCTACCATCTCTAAGCCTAAGAGGTTTCAGATATTTGCATGAATTTCGGAACTAGATAGCCGTCCCTCCAGTGGTTCATATTCATCTTCCAAAAGCCAGTTCTCGGCTTCTTCATAGTTGGGAAAAACTTTGACCAGACCATAACCTTCAGCCGGATCTAAAACAGACCAACTGTTCATTTTATCGCTCAAGAGAAGCAGGATATAAGGAGGAGATTGCATGGGATCGACCCAAACTTCTAAAAAATTCCAGTTATCCTTCACCTGGTCGGGTGCGAGGGATTGTGTGGTATCGGTTTTGTGCATCGATTTTTACCTCACCATAAAACAAAGGAGTCCTTGAACCATCGGGACTGATTCGATAGCCGATCGCCTCGGTAAAAAATAACCCATAGCGATCATAGTTGCGAATATTCCCCGTGTACTCACCTCTGTCTATGATAGCTTCAGCCACTCGTAGCATTGTCTCTTCATCATTAAAGATGTGGATTGAGCGCCCTCGCCGCAGCCATCTCTGTGACTGAGGAGTGTTAGGTAGGTGTTTAGGAATATGTTTCGGGTCAAGAAAAATATCCCGATGAATTCCGCTCATAATTATCGAGCCTTATGAGTTGCAGACATCAATTAAATTCGACAAGGATAGGCAGCATTTTCGGGCGATCGCCCAACGACTCCCCAGGGCGATCGCCTTTTCCGCAGTAGTATTAAATCTTTCCCCCCTACCCGCCTCTTTCCCGTACTCGTAGGGTGCGACCCACGCGGGAGGTTCCGTTGCAGGTCTCAACCCAAAAACACCATCTCTCACCTTCTGTTGGGTTTCACCTAACCTACAAAGCCTTCTGTTGGGTTTCACCCAACCTACAAAGCTACCCGCCTCTTTCCCGTAGTCGTAGGGTGCGACCCACGCGGGAGGTTCCGTTGCAGGTCTCAACCCAAAAACACCATCTCTCACCTTCTGTTGGGTGAAACCCAAGCGACAAAGCTGGTAGGGGCGGGTGCTAGATCAGCTACCGGAAAAACCCGTCAACTACCGGAACCCGCCCCCAGACGATCGCTTTTTAAGGCACAGCCGAACCGTGTCGCACCTGCCCTACACCGCAACCTTTTGATTACTAGCTGCCGAGGAAACCTCCGGCGTATTTTCCTCAGAAGGGGGAACCACTTGCCAGAATTTAGGTAGGAACTCAGACCAATTAGCCAAAATCGAAGCTGCCACCTTGCTACCAGTGCGATCGCTATGGTCTTGAATCAATCCCCGCAACTGAGCCTCACCTTGACTGGTCGCTACCCGTTGAATGCGGACAATTTCCCCATTCACACAATCCGGGAAAGATCCATCCAGGTCAAGGAAATAAGCAATACCGCCAGTCATTCCAGCCCCGACGTTACGGCCGACCTTACCGAGGACCACAACCACACCACCAGTCATATACTCGCAGCAATGGTCGCCTGCGCCTTCAATAACTGCTTGTCCCATAGAATTACGAACAGCGAAACGCTCACCCGCTTGTCCCCGTGCGAACAGAGTGCCTCCGGTGGCTCCATATAGACAAGTATTGCCAATAATCACATTTTCCCCAGAGTCCAGAGTCGAGTCATCACTGGGCTTAACAATCAACTCGCCGCCGTGCATACCCTTACCCACATAATCATTAGCCTCGCCATTGAGGGTTAAAATCATGCCGGGTAGGTTAAACGCGCCAAAACTCTGACCTGCTGACCCGTTAAAGGTGAGGGCAATTTCCCCAGAGAAACCACTATTGCCGTACATAGAGGCAATTTTCCCAGCAATGCGAGCGCCCACAGTGCGATCGGTATTGACAATATCCAAAGTTTTGGCAACCTTGTACTGATGGGAAATGGCATCAGAGATTTCTTGATCAGCCAAAATGCTGTCGTCTAACACCGGACCATTGCTGTGTACAGGTTCATGATTCAACCAATCATTACCCGGAGCGACCGGAGGCTGCATCAACACCCCTAAATCCAATCCTTTGGTTTTCGCCAGAGGTAAATCGCGCATTTTTAGGAGGTCCGATCGCCCCATCAAATCAGTCAGGGAACGGTAACCCAGCATAGCCAACAACTCCCGCACCTCTGATGCGACAAAATGGAAGAAATTAACCACATGGTCAGGAGTTCCTGGGAAGCGTTTACGCAACTCCTCCCGCTGAGTAGTGACCCCCACCGGACAACCATTGGTGTGACAAATCCGAGCCATGATACAGCCTTCGGAAATCATGGCGATCGTACCAAAGCCAAACTCTTCGGCTCCCATGAGAGCGCCCATGACCACATCCCAGCCGGACTTGAGACCACCATCAACCCGTAGGCGAACACGATCGCGCAATTGGTTTTCCATCAGTACCCGATGCACCTCCGTTAAACCCAACTCCCAGGGTGTTCCGGCGTGTTTAATGGAAGACAAAGGCGAGGCTCCCGTGCCGCCATCATGACCCGAAATCTGGATATAGTCCGCATTAGCCTTAGCTACCCCAGCCGCAATAGTACCAATACCAATTTCCGCTACCAGTTTCACCGACACCTGAGCATTAGGATTAATCTGATGCAAGTCAAAAATCAACTGTGCCAAATCCTCGATGGAGTAGATATCATGATGAGGCGGCGGAGAGATAAGCGTGACACCAGGTTTAGACCGTCGCAACATGGCGATATAGGGGCTAACTTTCTTGCCGGGCAGTTGTCCCCCCTCACCGGGTTTCGCCCCTTGAGCTACTTTAATCTCGATGGACTGGGCATTCATCAGATATTCTGGTGTTACCCCAAAGCGACCAGAAGCAACCTGTTTAATGGCAGAGGAGCAACTATCCCCATTTTTTAAGCCTCGTAGATATGGGCGACTGGGAGAAATGCCATCATCCCCGACATCAGATAAAGGCTTAAACCGGGCGGGGTCTTCGCCACCTTCCCCAGAATTTGACTTTCCGCCTAGACGGTTCATGGCGATCGCCAAAGTTTCGTGAGCCTCTGGCGACAGCGCCCCCAAAGACATTCCCCCAGTACAGAAGCGCTTGACAATATCCGTAATGGGTTCTACCTCATCAATAGAGATGGGAGAGCGATCGCTTTGGAAATCCAGTAAATCTCGCAGCGCCGCCACTGGGCTGTCTTTCAGGTAAGCCTGGTAAGTCGTGTAATGGTCTGCACCCTCACCGCGTACCGCCTGATGCAGTAACTTCGCCAATTCCGGGCTATTGCCGTGATATTCTCCCCGTTTAAAATAATTCACAAAGCCGTAGTTTTCCAGCTTTTTGCCTTGCATTTCCGGGAAAGCCTTAGCGTGAAACTGGCTGACCTCCATAGCCAACTCCGCCACAGTCAACCCTCCAATCCGAGAAGTCGTCCCCTTGAAGCCCAAATTCAACAGGTCTTCCCCGATACCGATCGCCTCAAAAATTTGGGCTCCTTGGTAAGAAGACAGTAGAGAAATCCCCATTTTCGAGAGAATCTTTAACAGTCCCCCTTCCACCGCCGCGCGATAGTTTTCCTGAGCCTGAACCATGCTCAAAGGTGGCATTTTCCCTTTTTCCATCGCCATCTGAGTTTTGGGTTCCGACCACCACTGTCGCACCGTCGCCAAAGCCAAATAGGGGCAGACAGCAGACGCACCATAGCCGATTAAACAGGCAAAATGATGGGTACTCCAGCATTGGGCAGTGTTCACCACCAACGAGCATTTCAAGCGGTCTCCCGACTCAATCAGATGGTGATGGACAGCCCCCACAGCCAACAGAGGAGGGATATAGGTATTTTCCCCATTCAAAGGCGATTGGCTCTCCGAGTTGCGATCGCTGAGAATCAAGATTTTCGCCCCCTGAGCCACTGCGGCGATCGCTTTTTCGCACAGAGCCTCCACCGCCAACCGCAACCCGTCCGGTCCCGTCGCCACCGGATACAGAGTAGACAGAGTGACCGCCTTTAAACCAGAGTCCGCCAGTTTTTGCAGTTCCGCCTCATTGAGGACTGGGGATGATATTTTTAGCATCCGCGCATCTTCCGGTTTAGGGTCTAGGAGGTTTCCGCGTTCTCCCAAGCGCATTTGTAGGGACATGACAATGCGCTCCCGTAGGGGGTCAATAGCCGGGTTAGTCACCTGAGCAAAGCGCTGTTTAAAATAGTCATATAGCAGGTGAGGTTGTTCCGAAATCACCGCCAGGGGGATATCATCTCCCATACAGAAAGTCGGTTCTTTCCCCAAACTCGCCATATCCGCAATCACCATTTCCACATCTTCCGAACCGTAACCAAAGGCTTTTTGGATAGCCAGGTCAGGAAGAAGAGGATTTTCTGTCCCCACAAAAGGTTGAGGCTCCAAATCGTAGCGGTATTTTCGCAGCCATTCCCCATAGTTGCATTTCGCCGCCACTTTCCGTTTAATATCCCAGTTTTTGAGGATTTCCGACTCCTCCAAGTTCACCGCGATAGTTTGTCCTGGTCCCAGGCGACCTTTTTCCAGAATTTCCGACTCCTCAACTTGTACTACTCCCGCTTCCGAGCCGACAATAATCAAACCCCCTTTGGTGATGCAGTAGCGAGCGGGTCTGAGTCCATTGCGGTCTAAGCAGGCTCCCACCTGTTTACCATCGCTAAATACTAGCAAAGCCGGACCATCCCAGGGTTCTTGTACTCCGCTGTGGAATTCGTAGAAGTCCGTAATTTCTGGATAGTCTTTCAGCAGCGGCTGATTTTGGTAGGCTTCTGGAACCATAATCATCAACGACTCGGAAGGTTCCCGTCCCGTCCGCACCAGGAGTTCCATCACGTTGTCGAGGTTAGCCGAATCGCTGTTATTGGCATCCACAAAGGGTTTCAGGTCCCAAAGGCGATCGCCCCAAACCGGATGAGAGAGGATACCTTCCCGCGCACGCATCCAGTTAATGTTACCCAGAAGCGTGTTAATTTCCCCGTTATGCCCCAGTAACCGCATCGGTTGAGCGAGAGGCCAGCGTGGCATAGTATTAGTGCTGAAGCGCCTATGATACACCGCAAATTGACTTTCATAGTCGGGATTTTGTAAATCACGGTAAAACTCACCCAACACCGCCGATCGCACCATACCCTTGTAAACAATAGTCCGACAGGACCAGGAGCAAATGTAGATATCCTGTCCCCAGACTAAGCCCTCTTTTTCTAGGGCTACCCCACACTGGCGGCGTGCTAGATATAATTGACGTTCTAGGTCATCTCCCACCAGACCTTTTTTTGAGCTAACAATAAGCTGTTCAATGCAGGGTTGGTTAGCTGCCGCCATTGGTCCGAGGACTTCCGGGCGCACCGGAACCACTCGCCAACCTATCAGGTTCAGGTTTTCCGACTCCAGAACTTTGGCGATCGTATCGCGGGCTAACTGTTGTTTACCTTCGCCGTCCGAAACCTGATGATTGGGGTCCGAATTTTCTGAAGAACCCGCCTGGGGTAGAAATACCATTCCTACTCCATAGTCACCCTCTGGACTGACCCCATATCCTTCCGCTTGCAGTATTTTCCAGGGAATAGTAGTCATCACTCCGGCTCCGTCCCCAGAGTCGTAATCGGCACTACATCCTCCCCTGTGTTCCAGACAGCCTAGGGCTTTTAAGGCTTTCTCAATTATGCTATGGTTGGCTTTTCCGTTTAGGTCTGCAATGAACCCAACGCCACAAGCATCTCTTTCTTCCACCAGCCACCGAGGACCCGCGTAGGGTGTACCCAGGCTATTTCCCTGGTTAGATAACCGGCGAACTTTCAGGGTAGGGGGTTGATGGGGGTTGAAATTGGTTTCTTTTCTATCCATGTCTCGATCAATGGGTTTTGCTAGGGAAATTGCTGTCTGGTGTCCGTTGTCCGTGAAATGCCCTTAGGTATTATTATGTAGCCAAGATTCGTAGGGTGCGTCACATCCGACCGGCTACGAGAAACACCAACCAAAAGCGTTATTGTGACGCACTCCGTGTTGATTTACTCCGAAATTTTCGCATCGAGGGGCGGGTTCTGACGCGCGACTCTATTTCCACGCCCATTGTTTGTGAACCCGCCTGTACCCTATTCCAAGCCATAGCTCATAATTACCTAGGATACACGCGATTTTTGGTCTTGACTCACAAAAGTTTAAATCTGATTACATTTTGATTTCATGTTTAACTCATCCCGATTTTCTGTAAATTTGGCTGCTTTTTTCTGGTTGTTGTCCTCTCCCGCCCTTAGCACTCCCACTGAGGGGTTCGGCGGGGGTGTGGCATTAGCGGCGGGGTATACCATTGTATCAAAACCTATTCAATCAGGAACCGACATTGCCATCAACGGACAAAATTTGCCAGTTAATTGGCTAGAGTGGCAAGATTCTCGCATACCAGACCGCCTTGCTATTGGTATTAGCGATTTGGGCTTAATGCACTCCATGGGAGTCGAACTCCTTGATACCGATAACCACCAACAACAGCCCATTAGTTGGTTTGCATTTTCCCATAACGTGCCTACACACTATCAATCTGGCTACCGATACCTAGAGATTAGCGAACTGGCAGCCAGGGAAAATTGGCAAATTCAGATCCAGGGAAACCGTCTCGAAATTGTCACCCCCCCTAGCACTATTGAATCAGTGCAGGCTGATTTCATTGAAGATAATATCTGTGTTCCCGTGGCGGGTGCTTGTAGGGGCGGGTGCAACATATCCCACGGGAAAAATCAGCCAACTCCCCACACCCGCCCCTCGGATCCGGTGTTGAGCGGGGCTGATTTCGGCATCCCCCCTTACACAGTCGCCCTAGCTTCTTTGGGGGAAACGACTGGTGACAGAACCGCCGGACGGGTTCAAGAATTATCTGACCTCCCCACCACAACACTCGTCAACCCGCCAGGACGCAACTCGGAAAATTTCTGTCGCCGTTTTGTCGTTAGACTCACCAACCCAGCCAATTGGCAAACTCCTAGTATCATCGGGCGCAGCATATCTCCCCAAAACCTCGATATATCTGATCTTCCCCCCCCTCTGCAAGAGTTACTTAAACCACCGTCCCCACAACCAGAACCAGAACCTGAGCCAACAGAGGAAACCAACTTAGAAGATGAAGGGGATAGGCAACCTTCACCCCCACCACCCCAGGAATTACCGCCTTTGGTATGGTGGTCAATTCCCTTGGAGGCTACATCGCCTCACCTCTCCAATAGTAGCGGCTCGCACCAGCTACTCGGTTCCGTAATTTTGCCTGGTAATAATATCCAATCTCTCACCCCCTCCGAGAGTTCATCAGATCTCTGGACAAATTTAATGGGGTTATGGGTAGATTCCCAGAACCAGCAAACTCGCCTGATTTTCAGCACTCCCACCGGGTGGCAGCCTGTGATCACCTCTAGTGCCGTGCTACCGGAAATTAACATCGAAATTCGCCCCGATTTTTGGCGCGATCGCAATATCGTTTGGGCTGAGGGACTGCGCTGGCAACAAAAATATATCGATCTTAATAGCCACCAGAGGCTATTTACACCCCCACCCTCAAACTCTACTGGCCGCGAGTCGGCTAGGTTCCCAGTCGTTTGGTTAGAGATAGACTTAAATAACCAGGGAATTTCCCTACAACCGATTCTCAGCCGACCAGGATCTCGCTCCGGTGTCAGCCCCTTGGTTCATGTCGCTAGTAGCACCAGAGCCGCCGCTGCCATCAATGGCGGATTTTTCAATCGCAATAATCAATATCCCCTGGGAGCCATCAGACATCAAAATCGCTGGCTCTCTGGCCCGATTCTCAACCGGGGGGCGATCGCTTGGACAGACCAAAACCAATTTTTTATCGATCGCCTCGAACTTTCACAAACCTTGTTCCGCGACCGTCGTGAACCTATCCCCCTCGCGCGCCTCAATAGTGCCTTTATTCAACGGGGACTATCTCGCTATACTTCTGACTGGGGAAGCACCTATAGCCCTTTTACTCCCAGAGAAATTGCTATCACTGTTCAAGGCGAAACCATTATTAGTCACCAAGTCCTCGACTCCATTAACTTTTCCGCCGTCCCTATTCCCGACGATGGCTATTTACTAATTCTGCGAAATGAACCCGAAATAGCTTTAGCCCTCGGCATAGATGAAACCCAGTGTATCGGGTTGGTTTGTCCCCCTAGCACCCAGACAGAACACCAACCCCTACCCGTGCAACTTGTTGATGAAACTAATCCGCCCGATTTTGCTGAATATCCCCATATTCTGGGGGCTGGTCCTCTGTTACTGCGGGGCAACCAAGTAGTCCTAGATGCTAGGGCCGAAAACTTTAGTGATGCTTTTAATACTCAAAGGGCTATCCGCAGTGCCGTCGGTCTGAAAACTAACACCCCAGGGCGATCGGGCAGCGACTCCCCAGCAGTATCGCTTTTATTAGTCGTAGTCCATCCACGTCTTGGTGGTCCTGGACCTTCTCTGGCTGAATTAGCAGAGTTAATGAAACAGTTGGGGGCTACTGATGCTCTCAATTTGGACGGTGGTAGTTCCACTGGTCTCTATTTAGGTGGGTATCTACTCGATCGCCCTCCTCAAACCGCCGCCCCTATTCACAATGCCCTGGGTGTGTTCTTATCCCCTTAAAAACTATGACTTCTATGTAAAGCTATGGGTGGCTACCGTAAAGTTTTGATAAAATCTGGTAGCTATCACCGCATTCTGAGGCAAACCGGGTGACATCTTCCCTAATCTGTTTGCTATGGTGGTTTGTAGGAATCAAGGCTCAATGTAAAGGCTCGAACCTCGAGCATCTAAAGCCCTGAGCTAGTGCCAAATTTATCCTAATTTTTTCAAGGACAGATTGCTATGGTAGCCATCAAAGAAAATCCTCAAGTTGCAGCCACACTCGTCGCCACCATTCCCCAATTGCCTTCAGCCACTGAGTTGCGGCCTTGGGGTTCTTTTACCGTATTAGAAGAAGGACCTGGCTACAAAATTAAACGCATTGAGGTAAACCCAGGCCATCGCCTTAGCTTACAAATGCACCATCATCGCAGTGAACACTGGATTGTAGTTTCTGGTACTGCTAGAGTTACCTGTGGCGATCGTGAAGAGGTACTATTTTCTAATCAATCGACTTATGTGCCTCAATGTACAACCCACCGCCTGGAAAATCCCGGCGTGATACCTCTGGTTTTGATTGAGGTTCAGAATGGAGAGTATTTAGGGGAAGATGACATTGTTCGTTTTCAGGATGACTACTCCCGCAGCCGCTAATCTCCAGGAATTCCGCATTCTATCAGTGTTGATTGCCTGAATTGCCTTAATGTATTTGTGTAGTTGTCTCCTGTAGCTGTATAATTACGGCTTGACCCAAAATCCAGGGTGCTTATGGTCGATCCTCAGTTATCGGTTATCTCTGAACTATGATTCATCTAACCCAATCTGCCACTAATGAAGTTTTACGCCAACAGTCTAGGAAGAATGACTCCAACCTATTGTTTCGACTAGGAGTTAAGTCTGGGGGGTGTTGTGATTGGGTTTATACCTTCAGTTTGGAACCATCAGCCACAGCCAACGATGGCGTTTATCAGTGTGGTTCGATTAAGATAGTGATTGATAGCCACAGCGCTCCCTACCTGGAGGGATTGACCCTAGACTATTCAGAGGATCTCATGGGGGGAGGCTTCCGGTTCGATAATCCTAATGCAGCCAAGACCTGTAGTTGTGGTCACTCTTTTGTCCGTAAGTCCTGATATTAGGGAGTTGCGTCCGATTCGCTTCCGTATTTCCAAAAAAAGTTTGCCAAAAGCAGTTAGATCGTTTAAAATAAAGTTTTGGGTATCAGAATCTAACTTATAGATAGAAAGGAAAATCCCATCCCCAAATCGGGGAGGGCTATTTCGGTGGAGATACCGCAACCCCTAAAATTGACGAATTCATAGATTATGTCGTAACTCATGCCCACTATACAGCAACTAATTCGTTCTGCACGAGAAAAGACTGATAAAAAAACCAAGTCTCCAGCCCTGAAAAGTTGTCCGCAACGTCGTGGGGTTTGTACTCGTGTTTATACTACAACACCTAAAAAACCGAATTCAGCACTTCGCAAAGTAGCAAGGGTGCGCCTGACTTCAGGATTTGAAGTGACAGCATATATACCGGGTATTGGTCATAACTTACAAGAACACTCTGTGGTAATGATTAGAGGCGGTCGGGTGAAAGACTTACCAGGCGTTCGATATCACATAATTCGTGGGACATTGGACACAGCGGGAGTCAAAGATCGTCGCAACGGCCGTTCTAAATACGGAGCCAAACGCCCGAAGGCTTAGGACCGGAGTATGAATTAACCCAAATTTTGGCAGCCTAATTTTATGGGCGGGTCTGGTTGACATGGGTTATTGTAGGTCTTGCTGGCTCGGCAGGAATTTAAGATTGTGTTGAGGGAAAATTTAGTATGTCTCGTCGTAGAGTTGTTCAAAAACGTCCGGTTCCTCCTGATTCTAGGTATAACAGTCGCCTGGTGAGCATGATGGTGCGTCGCATCATGAGGCACGGCAAAAAATCTGTAGCTCACAACATCGTTTATGATGCTTTGGCTACTATTGAGGAACGGACGGGATCTGATCCTCTGGAATTGTTTGAAAAAGCGGTGAGGAATGCGACTCCTTTGGTAGAAGTTAAGGCTCGCCGGGTGGGAGGAGCGACTTATCAAGTTCCCATGGAAGTGCGTTCCGAAAGGGGAACCACCTTAGCTTTGCGGTGGTTGATTCACTTTTCGAGGACTCGTTCAGGGCGATCGATGGCTAGTAGACTAGCATCAGAACTGATGGATGCAGCCAATGAAACCGGGAGTGCAGTTCGGAAGCGGGAAGAAACGCACCGGATGGCAGAAGCCAACAAAGCCTTCGCCCATTATCGGTATTAAAATATTGGATTAGCAGTCAGTTCCAGAAACGTATAAAATCTTAATAAAGGTTTAAAAAAGGAGGTAGCTGTGGCACGTACCATCCCGCTTGAGAGAGTACGTAATATCGGCATCGCAGCCCATATCGATGCGGGCAAGACAACCACTACGGAGAGGATTCTATTCTATTCGGGTGTGGTTCACAAAATGGGCGAGGTTCATGAAGGAACTGCTGTAACGGACTGGATGGCTCAAGAGCGGGAGCGTGGTATTACCATCACGGCTGCCGCCATTAGTACCAGTTGGCTAGATCATCGCATTAACATCATTGATACTCCTGGTCACGTTGACTTCACCATTGAAGTAGAACGGTCTATGCGGGTTCTTGATGGGGTGATTGCAGTTTTCTGTTCTGTCGGTGGCGTACAGCCTCAGTCAGAAACGGTTTGGCGGCAGGCTGAACGCTATCAGGTTCCCCGAATTGCATTCATTAATAAAATGGATCGCACCGGGGCGGACTTTTTTAAGGTCTATGGTCAAATCCGCGATCGCTTGCGAGCTAATGCAGTACCGATCCAGGTTCCCGTAGGTCGTGAGAGTGACTTTCACGGCTTGGTAGATCTAGTCGCGATGAAGACTTATCTGTACACCAATGACCTGGGAACTGATATCCAAGTCAGTGATGAGATTCCAGAGGAAGTCCAAGATTTGGTAGCAGAGTATCGGGAAAAACTCCTAGAAGCTGTAGCCGAAACGGATGAGGCTTTGATGGAGAAATATCTCGAACAGCTCGAAGGTGGGGAAGCTCTCACAGAAGAAGAAATTCGTCATAGCTTACGTCAAGGGACAATTAAAGGCTTGATTGTTCCGGTAATTTGCGGTTCTTCTTTCAAAAACCGAGGGGTTCAAAGGCTTCTGGATGCTGTGGTAGACTATCTTCCGGCTCCCACAGAAGTGCCTCCCATTAAAGGGGTACTACCGGACGGAGAAGAGGGGGTTCGCTATGCGGATGATGATGCACCGCTATCAGCCTTGGCGTTCAAAGTGATGGCTGATCCTTATGGACGTTTAACTTTTGTGCGGGTCTATTCCGGTGTTCTCCAGAAAGGAAGTTACATCTACAATGCCACTAAGAACAAGAAAGAGCGGATTTCTCGCTTGATCGTTCTCAAGTCTGATGAACGCATTGAGGTAGAAGAACTCCGAGCCGGGGACTTGGGAGCGGCTTTAGGTCTCAAGGATACCCTGACTGGGGATACAATCTGTGATGAAGCCAACTCGATTATCCTGGAGTCCTTATATATCCCAGAGCCGGTGATTTCGGTGGCGGTAGAACCCAAAACCAAACAGGATATGGAGAAACTCTCCAAGGCTTTGCAGTCCTTATCTGAGGAAGATCCGACTTTCCGGGTATCAATTGACTCGGAGACTAACCAAACGGTAATTGCTGGAATGGGTGAACTACACCTGGAAATTCTGGTAGACCGGATGTTACGAGAGTTCAAGGTGGAAGCTAACATTGGCGCTCCCCAGGTGGCTTACCGTGAGACTATCCGTAAGTCAATTCGCACCGAAGGAAAGTTCATCCGTCAGAGTGGTGGTAAGGGTCAGTATGGCCACGTTGTGATTGAATTGGAACCGGGTGAGCCGGGAAGTGGATTTGAATTTGTCTCCAAGATTGTTGGGGGTTCTGTTCCCAAGGAATATATTAATCCGGCGGAACAGGGGATGAAGGAAGCCTGCGAGTCCGGTGTGATTGCTGGTTATCCACTCATCGATGTCAAAGCTACTCTGGTGGATGGTTCCTACCATGAGGTTGACTCCTCGGAAATGGCCTTTAAGATTGCCGGTTCCATGGCGATTAAAAATGGTGTCACCAAGGCTTCACCTGTGCTGTTGGAGCCGATGATGAAAGTTGAAGTGGAAGTTCCCGAAGATTTCATTGGGAATGTCATCGGGGATCTAAACTCCCGCCGTGGTCAGATTGAGGGTCAGGAAACTGATCAGAGTCAATCCATTGCCAAGGTAGTGGCTAAAGTTCCTCTGGCTACAATGTTTGGCTATGCGACGGATATCCGCTCGAAAACTCAAGGCCGGGGGGTCTTCTCGATGGAGTTTAGCCATTATGAAGAGGTGCCTCGGAGTGTGGCAGAAACTATCATTGCGAAGAGCAAAGGTAACTAGAGATTAGGATGGTGGCGCGAGCGCGGTGGTGGTGTAAACTGCTGCGATCGCACCAACTATGCGGTCTCGAACTTGATCATTCATTACTAGAAGAACAAACGAAACAATAATATGGCACGCGCAAAATTTGAACGGAACAAACCTCACGTTAACATTGGTACGATCGGTCACGTTGACCACGGTAAAACCACGCTGACTGCTGCTATCACCATGACATTGGCTGCCTCTGGTGGTGCTAAAGCTCGTAAGTATGATGATATTGATGCGGCTCCTGAAGAAAAGCAGCGGGGTATTACCATCAATACCGCTCACGTAGAGTATGAAACTGAACAACGCCACTATGCTCACGTTGACTGTCCGGGACACGCTGACTATGTGAAAAATATGATCACTGGTGCTGCCCAAATGGATGGTGCAATTCTGGTGGTTTCAGCGGCTGATGGTCCTATGCCTCAAACCCGTGAACATATCCTGCTGGCGAAACAGGTAGGGGTTCCTAGTATCGTGGTTTTCCTGAACAAAGCCGATATGGTAGATGATGAGGAACTACTGGAACTGGTGGAATTGGAAGTTCGCGAACTGCTAAGTTCATACGATTTCCCCGGTGATGATATTCCCATTGTTTCTGGTTCTGCTTTGAAAGCATTGGACTTTCTGACAGAAAACCCCAAAACTACTCGCGGTGAGAATGATTGGGTTGACAAGATTCATGCTCTGATGGATGAAGTAGATGCTTATATCCCCACTCCTGAGCGCGATATCGATAAGCCTTTCTTGATGGCTGTGGAAGATGTTTTCTCGATTACTGGTCGGGGTACGGTGTCTACAGGCCGGATCGAACGGGGTAAAGTCAAGGTGGGTGACACTGTTGAACTGATTGGAATTAAGGATACCCGCACCACTACTGTAACTGGGGCGGAAATGTTCCAGAAAACTCTTGAGGAGGGGATGGCGGGAGATAACGTCGGTCTACTGCTGCGGGGTATTCAGAAAAATGATGTTCAACGGGGTATGGTAATTGCTAAACCCAAATCAATTACTCCCCACACTAAGTTTGAGGCGGAAGTTTATATCCTCAAGAAAGAAGAAGGCGGACGGCACACTCCTTTCTTTAAAGGTTATCGTCCTCAGTTCTATGTACGGACTACTGATGTAACCGGGACTATTGATGAGTTTACCGCTGACGATGGCAGCACCCCGGAAATGGTTATCCCTGGTGACCGGATTAATATGACTGTACAACTCATCTGCCCGATCGCTATTGAGCAAGGGATGCGTTTCGCTATCCGTGAGGGTGGTCGTACTGTTGGTGCGGGTGTAGTTGCTAAGATTCTGGCTTAGAACTAGAATCCGATCGCTAGATTCTGAACTGATCAATTAAGTGGCAGGAAAGTGCTCCGAGTTGAGGACACTTTTCTGCTCTCTCTGACCTTGCTTATTTAATTCAACTGAACCTCGAAAACTAAACAATTGAGACCATGGCTACCATTCAGCAGCAAAAAATTCGCATCCGTCTTAAAGCCTTCGATCGCCGCTTACTTGATACCTCCTGCGAGAAGATCGTCGATACGGCTAACCGCACCGGAGCTACGGCCCTCGGTCCGATTCCTTTACCAACTAAAAGACGCATTTACTGTGTCCTACGTTCTCCCCACGTTGATAAGGATTCACGAGAACATTTTGAAACCCGGACTCACCGCCGCATTATTGATATTTATCAACCTTCCTCAAAAACAATTGATGCTCTCATGAAACTCGATTTACCCGCTGGGGTGGATATTGAGGTGAAATTGTAGGGTCACTAGGGGCGATCGCTCTTCAATATATTCGGTGATCGAAACAGGGGTCGTCCGAAATCGGCTAAAGTATAAAGAAAGAAGCGCACACTGTACTAAGGGACAATGGCATCATCTTCCTCTCTTGCTGTTCGAGAACTTCCCCTGTTTCCTCTACCGGAAGTGGTTCTGTTTCCACATCGACCCCTACCTTTACATATTTTCGAGTTCCGTTATCGAATTATGATGAACACTATCCTAGACGGCGATCGTCGCTTTGGGGTTTTGATGTTCGATCCTACTCAAGGACAAGTGGCTTCGGTAGGCTGCTGTGCTGAGGTCATTCAGTATCAGCGTTTACCTGATGATCGCATGAAAATTGTGACCTTGGGACAACAACGATTTCGCGTCCTCGAAGCTGTCCGGGAAAAGCCTTATCTGGTTGGTTTGGTGGAATGGATCGAAGATGAGCCACCAACTACCGATCTTAGACCTTTGGCTAAGGATGTGGCTAATTTACTGCGAGATGTGGTTCATCTTTCCAGTAAGTTAATGGATCAGCCCATCGAATTACCCGATGATATTCCTGATTTACCCACAGAGTTATCCTACTGGGTTGCTAGTAACCTCTATGGGGTGGCAGCGGAACAACAGATGCTTTTAGAAATGCAGGATACTGTAGCTCGTTTGGAAAGGGAAGCTGAAATTCTGACTTCAACTCGCAATCATTTAGCTGCTAGAACTGTGTTAAAGGATGCCCTAAATTAGGGCAGTAGTTGACAGACCAAGCCTGCCTCATGAGACAAGGCAGCCCTTGTCTCTACGGCGGCGGGATTTTTTCGTTAATATTCTGCGCCTGGGCTTATTTATCCAGATTAAATGTTGAAAAAAAAATCAACACCCCTCGCGCCCAGCCTCACCCGGAAAAGGGGCTTGACTTAGTGAGCGAGTTGGGGTAGTATATTTATATAATGGAAATCTGTGCTTAAAAAATATTTTGGTCAAGCCTCCCATTATAAGGAATTACCTCCCAGCCTACCATAATTTCCCGCCACCTGTCAACCCATCTACGGGCGGCGACATTAATTTTTGTTGAAAAAAAAATCAACATGGGGATTGTGGTTGATGGTTAAGAATGCTATAACTGCCAAAAATTTTGAGAGTTTCGGTGTGAGTTTTGAGTTCTTGCAAAGCCGATCGCACGGATTGATGATCAGTGTTAGCCTCAATATCAATAAAGAACAAATAATCGCCAAGCGATCGCTTAGTAGGACGGGACTCAATGCGACTTAGATTAATATTGCGTTGGGCAAAAATCTGTAATGGTTTAACCAAAGCACCAGGAACATTAGCGGGAACACTAAAAGCTAAGGAAGTATAATTACCCCCAGGCCAAGGCTGTAAACTGACGACCCAGAATCGGGTACAATTGTCAGGATAATCATTAATTGGATGAGCCAAAATAGGTAACTGATAAAGTTCAGCAGCGCGTCCAGATGCGATCGCAGCGGTAGTAGTTTCCTGCAAATATTGTAGTGCTTCTGTAGTGGAATTAGTAGGGATAGCCTGAACATTAGGGAGAAATTTTTCGAGCCATCCCTGACACTGAGCCAAGGCTTGCGGGTGGGAGTAGACAGTTTTAATGTCTGCTAATCCCTGAGCGTTAGATAGTAAAGCGTGGGAAATAGGTAAAACCAGGCCCTTTTGAATGCGAATTAGATCTAGCTTCCAGATAGCATCAAGGGTAATAGTAACACTACCCTCAATAGAATTTTCGACGGGAACGACTCCGAGAGCGACATCACCGTTAGCGACGGCTTGTAGAGTTTGGGTGATACTAGGATAAGGACATAGTAAAGGCCTATGTCCTGTAGTTTGGGTTAGATAGTCGGCATAAACCAGAGTCGCCGCCTCAGCATAAGTACCTGGGGGGCCTAAATGAGCAATAGAGACAGTCATTGTAACCACTAATCAATTAAATTTAGGTTGGTATGGTGTGAGGTTTGGGGGAGTGTGAACAGGGGTCGAAGGCGGTCTATTGAGTTGAACTTGGCTTATTTAGGACCAGTAGGGTAGGGATAAATGGACTCTCCCCAATTGAGGTTGTTGTAATTCTTTACAAGGTTCTCATCAATATGATGGTTATGATGGAAAGACTAAACGCCAAAACCCCAATCTAAGAATAATCTAAGACTACTTGAGGACTTGGGGTGATGGCAGTCACGTTCAAAAAAGTTAATTTTTGTTAATGTAGGTTAACAACTGTTGATTTATACCGTCTCCCATGCTTAATAGATTTACAGCTTCCCAATCGGTGGAAATTGCGGTAGGTGAGCAAAGTATTCCGATCCAGCACTATTTACGTCAGCCCCAACGTTTGGTGAACGCCTTAGTTGATCCAAATAGGCTACAGAGGTTGGAGGCGGACTGCTTTCGCTTAAAAATGCGTCCCCTGTCATTTATGATGCTGACCATTCAACCGACAGTAGATATGAAAGTATCAGCTTTGGCGAATGGAACGGTAAGGTTGCGATCGCGGGGTTGTGAAATTCGGGGTATTGAATACATTAACCAGAGGTTTTCGCTGAACCTATATGGCAGATTAGCGCCGTACAAAATCAATGGTATCACCTATCTGAGGGGTCAAGCGGATCTTGAGGTACAGGTGGAGGTCCCCTACCCGTTGTCGCTAACTCCTAAACCGATAATTGAAGCCACTGGAAACGGTTTGCTTAAAAGCGTTTTATTAACGATAAAACAGCGATTAATGCACAATTTATTATCGGACTATGAGCGATGGACTTGTGAGGTACAGGAGCAAGAAATTGCCACCCAACCCAATAGTCAAGTGGTTGTCGGGGGGAGTTCCGCAGTCAGTCATGATTCTCACCAGCCCACTTAGTTAACCCGCCCCCGCCTTAACGGTAGGGGGTTGTAGGGTGCGTGAGATTTGTATGATGGCATGGAAAACCCGGACACTAGGGACTGCGGGGCAGGCGGGTGGGTGCGTCACTGAGTTAACCCGCCCCCGACTCGAAATATTGACGGACGGGAGCAAAGGAGAAGCGATGGTGAAAACAAGGACCATAAGATTGTAAGGCTTGTTTATGTTGTTTAGTGCCGTATCCCTTGTGTTGAGCGAAACCATATTGTGGGTAAGTGCGATCTAAGCGGGTCATAAGTTCATCACGCCATACCTTAGCGACAATACTAGAGGCGGCGATGACAACACAATGGCTATCCCCTTTGACGATCGCCTGTTGTGGGATAGACAGATTGGGGATAAGTCTGTTCCCATCAACCAAACAAAATTGTGGTGGCGGTTGCAATTTAAGAATCGATCGCCGCATAGCGAGTTGGGTAGCTTGTAAAATATTTAGGCGGTCTATTTCCCGTGCCGAAGCCCAACCAATTTGACAAGCGATCGCCTTAGATCTAATTAAAGTAGATAAACTGAGGCGATCGTTGTGGGTCAATTTTTTACTATCTTTAACCCCAGCCGCAGCAAGTTCTAAGATAGTTGTTTCTGACAGTTGTACAGCCGCCGCTACCACCGGGCCAAACCAAGCTCCTCTTCCCACCTCATCTATACCAGCCACAGCAGTCCAGGAAAGTTGTTCAATGGGGTTATTTTCCCCCTGAATAAACAGGGGTAGGGAAGCGGATAGGTAGGGATAAGGGATACTCACTCAGGAACCGCCGAAGAACGGCGACGGCGGCGGCGAATAACGGGTGTGTCTTCAGGCGATGTCTCTAGGTCCAAGTTTTCGGAATCTTCCGAGACATAAATATAATCAGAATCTTCGAGTTCATCATTAGGATCTGGTAGTTGGCTGTTATCTGTTAAATCACTAACATCTAGTAGTTCCCCAGGCTCTGGGATTTCCGGGGACTCTTGAGAATCGTCAGTGGTATCTTCTACATCATCAGAAACCAGGTTTTGGTCATCTTGAGAGATCAGATTTGCAGTCGGAGGGACTTGTACGCTTTGAGGAATTGAGATAGTCGGCGCAGAGGAGGAGGAGAGGGTAGTGTCAGTTTCCTCCTCCAAAATAGTAGACAGAGGTAAAGGCGTATCACCTGGTAAACGAACTGTTACGATCGCATTTCTAGCATTTTTGACCGACTGATTAGAGAGTACCAAGGGAGAAATCCCCATGAGGGCATAAACATCTTGTTCATCCCCGGTCATTTCCACCGCCACCACTTCTGGAGGTTCTGGGATAGCCTTGATAGAATCAGACTTAACCGACTTAGGAAATCGTTCCGTAAGTTCTTGGCGATCGTTCAAGAGAACATCGGTATTAGCTTCCGTCCTAGTCGTGTCATTATAGGTATTAGCGGAGTTAACGCGGATAGAACGATTTCCCTCTTCCCCCTTGACTAAGGGTTCAATATCACCAATACGACGGCGGCGGCGGCGGCGGATATTGCTACCACCGCCAATGTCTTGATAACTGGGATGATTAAGCAACTCCAACTCTGGGAAATTACCTCCTGTATCAAGTTCACCAGAAACCATTTCCGAATCATCGCGCATAAGAGGTTCGGTAGATGATGCAGAAGATAAGGTTTGAACTCGGCGAGTTTCCTGTCCTAGTGCGGTGCGAGTTCCGGTATCAAAACCAGGGGGGTTAGATAGTGATTTGGGGCTAACCATGAATCGTTCAGAGGCTTCAGCGCTATCGGCTGCTGACTCTCCGGGGAGGTGAATCAGATGTCCCAAGCCGTTACAAGTGGGACAACTACGGCCAAACAACTCATAAATATTTTGTCCTTGGCGTTTTCTGGTCAACTCAACCAAACCCAACTCAGACAATTGAGCAATTTGTGGTCTAGACTTATCTGCTTTCAAGACCTTATTAAAGTGTTCAAGGACTTGTAGCTGATCTCTGCGGGAGTCCATATCAATAAAGTCAACAATAATCACCCCAGCGATATTGCGTAGGCGCAGTTGACGGGCGATTTCGGTAGCCGCTTCACAGTTAGTCCAGAGGACAGTTTCCCTAGAAGTTGCCGAGCGGGTAAAGGAACCGGAGTTGACATCAATCACGGTCAAGGCTTCTGTTGGTTCAATGATAATGTATCCTCCAGAGGGCAAATCTACTCTCGGGCGTAGTGCTTCTCGAATAGCAGCATTAACGCGGAAATATTCAAGGATAGGGATACGTTCTCGGTGGTGGTCAATCAAGACTCCTTGGGGAGTTTTACCAACACTCCAATTGACCAAATGCTGTTTAACTCGTCTAATGCCATCAGCGGAATCCACCACAATGCGATTAACTTCGGTGCTATACATATCTCTTAGCACCCGTTGAATAAAATCATTATCTCGATTCAGCAGTGCGGGAGGTCGGGTCGAGGTGGCCTCTTGTTGGATTTCTTCCCACTGTTTTTGTAAGGCTTCTAAATCTTCCAAAATGGCATCTTCTGCCATACCTTCGGCTTCAGTTCGGACTAATAAACCCATACCAGAGGGTTTAATTAAAATAGCCAAGGCTCTAAGGCGATTGCGTTCTGTCTCAAGGCGGATACGGCGAGACAGATTTACACCTCGGCCAAATGGCATTAAGACGAGATAGCGTCCTGGTAGGGTAATATTCCCTGTCAATCTTGGTCCTTTGGTGCCGGTGGGTTCTTTCATCACTTGGACAAGAACCTTTTGTTGAGGCATCAATAGTTCGGTAATGGAACCGGACGATCGCTTTAATCTTAGCGGTCCCAAATCGGAAACATGAATAAACCCGTTGCGTTCGGGGTCGCCAATATTGACAAAAGCCGCGTCTATTCCGGGCAGGACATTTTCAACAATTCCTAAATAAATATCACTAACTTGTTGGTTTCCGGTTGCCACCACAAGTTCTTGAATCTCGTCTTCAGAAAAAACTGCAGCGATCCTATGCTGCTCTGCAATAATAATTTGCTTGGACATTTAATTTCCTCAAAACTTTGCAACACTTGACCGAGTAGGCGGCT
The DNA here is from genome assembly GCF_051859755.1 of Limnospira sp. Lineage (NCBI taxonomy): Bacteria > Bacillati > Cyanobacteriota > Cyanophyceae > Oscillatoriales > Sirenicapillariaceae > Limnospira > Limnospira sp. Next base: position 345 of record NZ_JBIMLI010000037.1, on the reverse strand, counting down.
CTGCGTGAGCTTGATATTGTGGTGGCTAGAGCGATGAGAGAGCGTGCCGTTTGCCCAATAATCATCTGTGTGCGCGGGGCGAAGGGACTTACAATAGTAGCCATTGTCGGTTGAAGATGCTTCCGCCGGGAACTTTTGGTCTTATTCATATCACCATTTATCGAAACCACTAGGTCATCGAAGACACAAAGGCGGGTGAGTTCGTTGTTTGGCGTAGGGCTGGTGCAGAAAGTTGGCCGGTTTTTCTAATGCTGCCTGCGACCTCTGGGGGCTGGTGCAGAAAGTTGGCCGGTTTTTCTAATGCTGCCTGCGACCTCTGGGGGCTGGTGCAGAAAGTTGGCCGGT
>NZ_JBIMLI010000036.1:0-37460 GCF_051859755.1 Limnospira sp. | reverse complement strand
GTTACCTTAACGGGTAATAGTGCTATCGTCGCATTGTCAGGCAATAGCCGGATAAATGTCGCGTAAATGTATCAGTCGAATATAGGTAATCTGTTCCCAGACCCCGTATTTCTGAAAAATACGTTAAGATTGGTAAACATAATATCAAAGATACCAGAGAATCTGGGATCGACAAAAAATCAGTAGGAGGATAGACCCCCGTGAATAAACGGTGGAGAAACGCGGTCTTATATGCAATGCTGGCTATTGTCGTCATCGCCTTAGCAACGACATTGTTTGACAAACAACCCCAAAGCAGGGAAACCTGGAAATATAGTACCTTTGTCCAGGAAGTCCAACAGAACCGGGTTGAACGAGTGAGTATTAGTGCCGATCGCACTAAAGCCCTAGTTACAGCCCAGGATGGCTCCAAAATCCTAGTAAATCTACCCAATGATCCAGACCTGATCAACATTCTGAGTGAAAACAATGTTGACATTGCGGTACAACCCCAAACCGAGGAAGGACTTTGGTTCAGAGCATTAAGTAGCCTGTTCTTCCCGATTTTGCTCCTAGTGGGCTTGTTCTTCCTATTACGTCGCGCTCAAAACGGACCAGGTAGCCAAGCCATGAACTTTGGTAAATCCAAAGCCAGAGTCCAAATGGAACCCCAAACCCAAGTTACCTTTGGAGATGTAGCAGGTATTGAGCAAGCCAAACTGGAACTGAGCGAAGTAGTAGACTTCCTCAAAAACGCCGATCGCTTCACCGCCATTGGTGCGAAAATTCCCAAAGGCGTGCTATTGGTAGGACCTCCGGGAACCGGAAAAACCCTCCTCGCCAAAGCCGTAGCCGGGGAAGCCGGAGTTCCCTTCTTCAGCATTTCCGGTTCAGAATTCGTGGAGATGTTTGTCGGTGTGGGTGCTTCCCGCGTCCGGGACTTATTCGAGCAAGCCAAAGCCAACGCTCCCTGTATTGTATTTATTGATGAAATTGATGCAGTTGGTCGCCAACGGGGTGCAGGTCTTGGCGGTGGTAACGATGAACGGGAACAAACCCTTAACCAGTTACTGACCGAAATGGATGGGTTTGAAGGCAATACAGGCATTATTATTATTGCTGCTACTAACCGTCCTGATGTACTAGATGCAGCCCTAATGCGTCCGGGAAGGTTCGATCGCCAAGTAGTAGTCGATCGCCCCGACTATTCTGGTCGCTCCGAAATTCTGCAAGTCCACGCCAGAGGTAAAACCCTTGGTAAAGATGTAGATCTCGATAAAATTGCCCGTCGGACTCCTGGTTTTACTGGGGCTGATTTATCTAACCTGTTAAACGAGGCAGCCATTTTAGCCGCCCGCCGCAACCTCACCGAAATCTCTATGGATGAGGTTAATGATGCTATTGATCGCGTCTTAGCAGGTCCTGAGAAGAAAGATCGGGTGATGAGCGAAAAACGCAAAACCCTAGTGGCTTACCACGAAGCTGGTCACGCCTTAGTTGGCGCGTTGATGCCTGACTATGACCCAGTTCAGAAAATCAGTATTATTCCTCGTGGTCGCGCTGGGGGATTAACCTGGTTTATGCCTAGTGAAGATCGCATGGACTCTGGTTTATATAGTCGTTCTTACCTGCAAAATCAAATGGCTGTAGCCCTCGGTGGTCGTTTAGCCGAAGAGATTGTCTTTGGTGAGGAAGAAGTGACTACAGGTGCTTCTAATGACCTTCAGCAGGTTACACGGGTAGCCCGTCAAATGATTACCCGCTTTGGTATGAGCGATCGCCTTGGTCCGGTAGCTCTCGGTCGTCAGCAGGGTAATGTTTTCCTCGGTCGCGATATTATGTCCGAGCGTGATTTCTCCGAGGAAACCGCATCCGCTATTGATGAAGAAGTCCGCGCTTTGGTTGATGAGGCTTATAAACGCGCTCGTCAAGTCCTCGAAGAAAATCGCCCTGTTCTCGATAGTTTGGCAGAAATGCTCATTGAGAAAGAAACCGTTGATTCTGAGGAGTTGCAGGAGTTATTAGCTTCTAGCGATGTCAAAATGGCTGCGATCGCCTAAGCCTCCTTTTTAACCCCATTTTTCCTTCATTCACAGGCTATCCACTTTCAGGATAGCCTTTTTTTTCATCGACAATCCATTCCCCCCCAAAACCTACCTACCATCACATAAACTTTACTAATTTATGCAGCCCCATCGATTTGAATTTCCAAAGAACGTTAAGAATTAATACATTTTTATTGAAAATCTCTCGCAAAAAGTTGACGAGATTATAGGGGTTATGCTATCATCTCAGAAATCGATACCAAGGGCTTGCTCTGTCCTTATGCAAACATAAAGGCTACAACCCCGATTATATCGCCAGATAAATTATTCTCTCAGCAAAATATTAAATTCACGATGCACGAGTTTTGAGGCAAAAAGCGATCGCTTTTTTTGTCCCTCTTGACAAAAGCGCCATTATGTGCATACAGTCACTCCCTACTATTTGGCTAGATAAACCTAATCGGTCCATCATCAAGATTAGTGCCATCAAATTGAAGATCTACGACCCCTTCTAAGATAGCAATCAACTCATTTTCGCCGGGAGTCCGACGGAAAATAGCAGTCCCTTGTGGGAGTGGTTGGGGGATATCAGTAGAGAATAAATAATCGTCATTACTCAGTAAGATGACATCAGTAGCGCTGTTAAAATTCAAAATCAAAGCATAGTCAGCCACACCATTAATATCATCATTACCGTTATCGTAAAACGGTCCTTTTTCATTGCCTAATACAAAAGTATCAAAACCTTCTCCCCCAACCAGGGTGTCAATAGTTGTCAGTCCTGGGAAATCAGCGCTAGTATCAACACCAACCAGGAAATCATTACCGCGATCGCCACTTAAATAATCCCTACCTCGACCGCCATAGAGAGTATCATCACCCTGACCCCCATATAAACAATCATCCCCATCTCCGCCATAGAGGATATCATTTCCCTGGTTTCCTAGCAGTATATCATCACCCTGGCTACCCAACAGAGTATCATCACCCTTACCCCCATAGAGAGTATCATCACCCGGACCCCCATCTAGGCTATCATTTCCCTGATTTCCAAACAAAAGATCATTACCATTACCACCCAATAAAGTATCATTATCCTCGCCGCCATAGAGCGTATCATTACCATCGCCACCATCTAAGAAATCATTACCTGCTTCTCCAAATAGCAGATCTCGACCAATTCCCCCCAATAGGGTGTCATCATTTAAACCTCCATAGAGGGTATTGTTACCATTTCCGCCATCTAAGAAATCGTTATTTTGACCCCCATATAGGAGATCATTACCCCCACCTCCGATCAGGGTGTCATTCCCGGTAAAACCATAGAGGGTATTATTACCACCCCCACCATAGAGCAAATCATTTCCTTCTGTTCCCAAAATTAAACTATTACCGTCGCCACCCTCAAACACATGATCTGCGCTTGGTAGAGTCGGCGTGGGTGTGGGTTCAGAAGGTGTGGGTTCAGAAGGTGTCGGTGTGGGTTCAGAAGGGGTAGGAGTTGGTGTGGGTTGAGAAGGTGTAGGAGTCGGTGTGGGTTGAGAAGGTGTAGGAGTCGGTGTAGGAGTCGGTGTGGGTGTCGGTGTGGGTGTAGGTGTAGGAGTCGGTGCGGGTGTGGGTGTGGGTGTGGGTGGTGGTGTAGGAATGGGAACCGGAGGCGGCGGTGTCGGTTGAGCAACCGGAGGAGGTGTGGGTTCAAAAGGTGCAGGTGTCGGTTGAGGAATTGGTGGCGCGGGTTCTGGGATAAAAGGGATTTCCTCCTCCTCCTCCTCTCCATTATCGCCATTGTCCCCATTATCGCCATTGTCCCCATTATCGCCATTGTCCCCATTATCGCCATTGTCAACGGGGAGGGTGTCATTATCGCCATTGTCCCCATTATCGCCATTGTCCCCATTATCGCCATTGTCAACGGGGAGGGTGTCATTATCGCTATTGTCAAGGAGTCCGATCTCCGGGTCTTCTTCTTCCTCGCGTATGGATTCCTGATCAATAATATCGGTAAGGTCAGATAATGGTGATATATTTATATCCTGTGCCATTGTGCCAAACCCGAAAGCACTCATCCAACTTACCTCACGATCAATACTGCTAGAGCCATTTTTTTCAGAATAGCATATTCTCTCCGAGAGTCTACCACAAGAAGATGGCAACCGATTCCCAGCCGAAATTTTAATAATTGACGATCATCGTTGATAATTAAGAGTGATTCACCCACAGACACAACTACCCATTATCGGAGATGAGCAAAACACCCTATAGATTCTGGAAACTGTTGATTTCATTGGTGGTAGCTGTTAGTGTTTTTGTGGCGATCGCCATTTCCTCTACTTCTCCAATTCCAGCCAGGTCTGTCACGGAAATCAGGGGAGTTTGGCTAACTAATGTTGACAGTGATATTTTATTTTCAAAATCCGGCTTAACTCAGGCTTTAGACCGCCTACGAAATCTGAATTTTAACACTATTTATCCGACCGTGTGGCAGGGAGGTTATACCCTATATCCTAGCCGTGTAGCTGAGGAGGTTTTTGGTATTTCCCTAGACCCCCACCCCGGATTACAAAAACGAGATATGCTCTCGGAGGTGGTGCGGGAAGGACATAAACGGGGATTAAAAGTTATCCCTTGGTTCGAGTTTGGGTTTATGGCTCCCATTGATTCAGAATTAGCCAAACTTCACCCGAACTGGTTAACACAAACCCAAGATGGTAGTTTCACGAAACCGGGAGGAAATCCTGAGTGGGTGTGGTTAAATCCATTTCATCCCGAAGTACAACAATTCATTTTAAATCTAGTGACTGAAATTGTCAAGAACTATGATATTGATGGCATTCAATTTGATGATCATTTTGGCTTACCTGCTGAGTTAGGTTACGACCCCTTTACGGTCCAACTATTTCAGGATGAACACGGTCAATCACCGCCAGAAAATCCCCTAGATACCTATTGGGTGAGATGGCGAGCCGACCAACTGAATCAGTTTATGGAGAGGGTCTTTTATGGAGTTAAAGCGATTCAAGAAGATTGTCTGATTTCCCTGTCTCCGAACCCCCTACATTTTGCGCTTCCGGCTTATCTTCAGGACTGGTTTACTTGGGAGAGAAAAGGTTGGATTGAACAGTTAGTGCCGCAAATCTATCGTTCTGATATGTCTCATTTTATCAGAGAAATAGAACGAGCAGAAATCGAATTAGCCAAACATCATATTCCGGTTGTCATCGGGATTTTAAGCGGTTTAAACAATCGTCCCACCGCGACCCATATCATAGAAGAACAGGTGATAAATGTACGCGATCGCCATTTTGCGGGAGTATCTTTTTTCTTCTATGAAAGCCTGTGGAATTGGGCGGAAGACCCCCCAGAGGAGCGAGAAAATCGGCTGAAAAAGTTATTTTCCCAGGAGTTTAACCGCTCCCACGCCGCCAAAGTATAAGAAGACAATAGCGCCTCCCAACAAACTTTGAGTCAATGGGTCAGTAGAGGGGGTTAAAAATGCCCCCATAATAGCGGCTCCCATCACCACATATCGCCAGATAGATAACATTTTCTGAGAAGAGACAATACCTAATATCCCCAACAAAATCTGAATAATCGGCACTTGAAATGCGATCGCAGTTACCAACAACAATTTCAGGACAAACTCAAAGTATTCAGAAATTGACCATAGCTGTTCTACCACCTCAGAACCATAATTAATAAAGAACGTCAGAGCCGCCGGAACGATAGCCAGATAAGCAAAAACCAATCCGATTAAGAACAGAAAAGTTGACCCCAGAAAAACCGGACCCAAAAATCGTCGTTCCCGGAGGGTAAGTCCTGGTAAAACGAACTGGATAATCTGAAAAATAATAAACGGACTCGCCACCAGTAAACCGCTATATCCAGCCACTTTCAGGGAGACAAAGAAATACTCTCCCGGAGCCAATTGTAAAAGTTTTACCCCTTGAGCGGGAACCTTTAAAATTTGGACAATTGGTTTAACTGCGATAAAACAAATAACTATCCCAACGACCACAGAAATTAAGGAGTAAAAAATGCGCTGTCTTAATTCTTCCAGGTGGTCAAACAGAGACATTTCTACATCATCAGGAATTTGGTTGAGGTAGTCATCATCATCGGGGGAAATTTGAGGTTCTGGTGGCTTAATCAGAGTGGCTGTTGATGAACTTTTAGCCCTAGTAGAGGTGGCGGGTTGGGAACCATTAACTGAGCCATTCCCGTTCAAGGGTGCTTGACCATTTTTGCCATTAGTATCGGCGGGTCTGGAAACCTGTTGAGGAGTCGCAGCCATAGTCAAGCTATCTGGTTGAATTACGGGAGTTTTTGGGGGAGTGGGGTTCTCAGTTTTGGCAGTCTCTTTCGCCTCCAATTCCGCGCGTAGTTTCTGATTCTCCCGTTCTGTTTCTGCGAGAAGTTGTTTGAGATTGGTAATTCTTTGATGCAGAACAGTCGCCTCTTGACACAGAGCCTCATAAGCATCAGAATTAGGAGATTGTGAAAATTGGTCTTCCATAGAATTAACTGTTAGGGAACTGTTAGGGAGTGTTTGGCGCTATGAACAAGAGAGTTAGTTAGATGTTATCTTTTAGCATAGGAAATGGGATCAGTTAACCCCAAGGCTTCAAAAGCAGCCAGACGCAAACGACAAGCATCACATACCCCACAGGCTTGGGCTTCTCCCCCATAGCAAGACCAGGTATATTCCCAGGGAACCCCTAAACTGTTCCCCAATTGGATGATATCTGTTTTCTTGAGGTCAATTAGGGGAGTGTTGATGGTAATAGCATTACCTTCGCGTCCTTGTTTGGTTCCCAGACGGAACACGGACTGCATGGCGGCGATATAATCAGGGCGACAGTCGGGATATCCTGAGTAGTCTAGTGCATTGACTCCAATATAAATGCGATCGGCTCCGATGGTTTCCCCGTAAGCCAGCGCCAAACTCAGAAAAATGGTGTTTCTGGCGGGGACGTATGTAATGGGGATGGTTGCGGACATTTCTGCCAAAGTGCGATCGCAAGGTAAATCGATGTTATGATCCGTCAAGGCTGACCCTCCCCAACGCTTGAGGTCAAACTCTACCACTTGATGAGCTGCTACCCCCGCCGCCTCGGCAATTTTGGCCGCCGCCTCCAATTCTCGTAGGTGTCGCTGCTGGTAGTTGAAGGACAGTGCATAGCATTCACAGCCATCAGCTTTCGCCTGATACAGCACTGTGGAAGAATCAAGTCCACCAGAGAGTAGAATTACTGCTTTCACGTTATCTCGCCTTTACCCAACTTCATCTTTGTTACTTCAATTATAGAATTAATTGTAACAAAAGTTAATAACAATTACCTAGATCTATGGGCTATGACCCTAAGAGGGGAGCAAATCACCATCTGCTAGGGGATAGAAGGCGATCGCCTTTAGTTAAATTACTACAAACTTCTTAACAATTCTCTGCCGACGGCAAATCGCAAAAATACTTCATATTCACTTCCCCAAAAATTCGCTACACTGGTTAATAAGTAAACGACAAGTTACGAGGTATTATTAATCATGACATTTATACCTAAAGTTCAATACAGTCCCTCCCGCTGGCTAACTCTGGTTCTGATCACCATGGCATTTTGGGTCGGTGGCAGCCTGATTTTGGATGTGGTAATTATGCCAGCGATGTATGTATCTGGGATGATGCAAGAACCTAGTTTTGCCTCCACAGGCGGAATAGTTTTCTCGGCATTTAATCATATGGAAATCCTTTTCGCCGCCTTAGCCTTAACCGGAATGATGGTGTTAGGAATGACTCTACCTGAAGGGTTCAGTAATCGGATTCGTACCCTGACGGTGTTATCTTCTATCTTGTTGGCGATCGCTCTACTGTACACCTACAGCCTCACCCCCCAAATGACTGCCCTAGGGGTGAATTTGAATCTATTTAACCCTGTTGAATCGACTCCAGAGGGGATGAACCAACTACACTTTGGCTATTTAAGTCTGGAATCCTTAAAACTGTTCGCCGCCGGGACTATTTTAGCTTGGTGTTATCATAATCATAATTTTGCTGAAACCATCGAACAGTAATGACCCTAATATTACTATTAGGAATTGACTAGGTTATAACCCGCCAATATATCAGGATTGTAGCCTAGTTTTTTCATGGTTGACGTGATTTATTAGTGGATAATAGCACAGGATATTTGAGGCAAAATAGCCCCTGGGTGAGTGTGGCGTAGTTGAGGGAATTAGGCGATCGCCCTAGGCTTCCATCAACTGGCGGATAGTACCAATAGCACCCGCTAAAATCTCGGCGGCGCGATGAATTTCCGACTCGGTGGTAAATTTGCCAATACCAATTCGCAAGGCTCCTTCCATGGCATTTGGGGATAAAGCGATCGCCCGCAAAACATGGGATGGTGCTTCCACTCCAGAGGAACAAGCCGCCCCCGTAGAAATCGCCAGGCGATCGCGCACTCGTGCTATAATCGCACTATTCGGAACATCTGGAATCGAAATATGCAGATTTCCCGATAAGCGATGATTAATATCTCCATTAACCACCAAACCGGGTATTTTTTCAAGTAGTAAATCCTGTAATTTATCGCGCAAATTAGCAATTCTTGCCTCATCTTCTGCCATTTCCAAACCTCGCAGGCGACAGGCTTCTCCCAACCCCACAATTCCCGGCACGTTGAGAGTACCAGACCTCATTCCTCCTTGATGTCCGCCGCCAAACATCATCGGCTTGAGTGGATAACCTTTTCTAGCCACCAACGCACCGACTCCTTTTGGTCCGTAGAGTTTATGACCAGAAATCGCCAAATAAGTGATTCCCCATTCCTCAAAATTGATAGGTATTTTACCCACAGCTTGGGAGCCATCGCACAAAAAAGCGACCTGGTGAGTTTGGGCAATTTTGCCGATTTCTGCTATGGGATAAATCGTCCCAATTTCGTTATTAGCAGCCATCACACATAACAGAGAAACCCCATCCCGGCACACCTTATCCACGGATTCCAAGTCGATTTGACCCTGTTTATCAACGGACAAATAAGTGATATCAATTAACCCTTGTTTAACTAAAGCCTGACCGGTATCTAAAACGGCTGGATGTTCCACGGGAGAGACGGCAATTCTCGGCAAATATGGGGATTGATGATTAATGATGCTACCTTGAATAGCCAAATTAATGCTTTCAGTAGCGCCAGAAGTAAAGATGATTTCTCTTGGGGAAGCACCGACTAATTCCGCCACTTGTCGCGCCGCTTGGGATACAGCTTTTTGGGTGCGATCGCCATAAATATGGTCTATACTGTTAGCATTCCCAAATTCTACCGTCATATAATGCAGGATTTTCTCAGCCACTCTGGGGTCAACTGGAGTGGTAGCATGGTAGTCGAGATAGATGGGATAAGAGTCAGTCATTGAATATCTATCAAATCAAGTCTGAACTATTATACAATCGCCGTCTTTCGGTCAGCCGATCCTGGGTATTCATTTGAAGCAGTTTAACCGTCGTGCGTCCTTCTGGAGTCACCCCCAAAATTGTCAATTGTTCCCGAGTAAAGTGTTCTATCCACTCCTGGGTTCTAGGATTGAATAGAAAACTGAATTCTCCCGTTTCTGGATCGAAAGAACCCAGATCGCTACCTTTGTGGCGATTGCAACGCCAGCAGGTCAAAGCCAGGTTATTCGCCTCGGTGATACCGCCGTGTTTTTGGGCGATAATATGGTCGATTTCGTGAGAAAAAAATGCAACATTTGCTGGAAGCAAGCAATATTCACAGCGATAATTGGCTCGTTCTTCAACGAAACGGCGAAGTGATGCGCTGATATAGTTTTCACTCATTTACCCGGTTTAAATAATGAAGATTGCCAGCTTTCAGCATAATAATTAGATGTTCGATTTGTTCGTACTCATCCAATTCTTGCTGTTCGGCGGGTGTCAGTTGCCCCGTTTTGCTACGAGATAGCAACGTTTGTAAGCGTTCCTGCATTTCAGGTGTGGGTTTAAAGGCGGCAATTTCTTCGGGAGTGGGTGCGCTGGCGAGAAAATTGAGGATATAGCGATAAATATGGACCGGGAGTGCCGGTTGTTGGAGAAATTGGACCAGAAGTTCGGGCAGGCGATCGCCCATTTGTGTTAACTGTCCTGAAAGTTCATCTGGGACTTCAATGGTAATTCTAGGCATATCGAACCTCCAATCAAATCGTTGCTTGGCAGAGGGGATAACTTCACCTTAACGGAAAACTGCCGGGTGCGATCGCTTTTTTGTAACAACTCATCCTGAGTAAGAGTTTCGCGATCGCCATAAATATGGTCTATACTGTTAGCATTCCCAAATTCTACCGTCATATAATGCAGGATTTTCTCAGCCACTCTGGGGTCAACGGTCGTCGTGGCGTGGTAGTCGAGATAGATAGGGGGAGAGTCAGTCATCAGATATCAAAGGTTTGAGATTACTTCAGTGGGATGTGAATGATTAGGTCTTGAAATTCATTTTCCTCTGCTGCGATCGCAATAAAAATCAACTCTTGAATAACGACCCCAACTTCTGCTTTTGGACGCAAAACAAAAATTCCCGGTATGTGGTGACCTTAGGTTAGATGTTCCGCCAAATGTACTGGCATTGACCGGCGATTGTTCGTCACCAGAACAAACTTGTTGAGTTCGCACCACAACAATATTTCTGGATCTTGAGTCCCTCTGGGTGGAATTCCTGGGTCTCCCACCATCCAAACGGTTAAATCCCGGGTACGACGTAAAATTTGCTCTTGATAGAGAGGAGGTACAGCCTGTTCAGAAATCATCTGATCACCTCTCAAAGTCCCTCTCCCACAGAGGGAGAGGGATTTAGGGTGAGGGCAATGTATTAAGCGACTGGTGAACAAGCTGTAAGTTTTCATCAATTAAGTATTTAATGTTCATGGAAAACTGGCTTTTTTATCCCTCCTTCTGCTTTTAAATTTAAGAGTCTGACCACAGGCGGCGGAGGATTATTATCCTGTTCGCGCTCAGATTTTAGGCAATATTCCAACCAGTTACCCATGTAATTGCTTACGATGTCTCGATGGTGAAGATAGTACAGAATTGTGGCATAAACTTGCTCTAGAGTCAGCGAAGGATAAGTTTTCGCGATTTCCTCAGCCGTGCAACGGCGATAGATGTACTCATAGAGAATCGTTTCAATACCGATTCGGGAGCCTTTGATGCGAATTTCATCAGAGGAGAGAATGTCAAAGTAATCCTGAAGTTGCATTTTGTCTTAACTCAGTTTTCTGCTATTTTAGCTGAAAGGCTAACACTTAGAGGTGAAAAGATGAAAATAATTTTCAGGTTTTGGCATCCAAGTCATAGCATTGATAATTCGCCGTCTGATGACCTGCCGTATTCGGCGATCAATACTTATCCTTGGCTCATTTTTTTGGGGTCATGAACATTATGGGGTTTCGGCATCGCTATTGATATTAAACCAGTTCTGAGTGTGAAGGCGTTCCCAAGCTATTCGCAGATGGTTAGGTTTAAATAGATGGCGCTTGCGATCGCTCCATTCCTGTACTTTTTCAATAGCGCGATCGCAATCGATGGCAGCTTGCGGATCTTCCGTGGCCACCCAGTGAAGGGTTGCCAACATTTCCAGCCCGTAAGGGGTCTCAAATCCTTCAATTAAATCGCTGACTCGTTGCCGGCGCGCGCCCGTATCGGGATGTGCTGATAAAAAGCGATCGGCAGCGTCACGCCCCTTTTCTAAGACATACATTGCCGAAGTTTCAGTGCGATCGCCATATCCGCGAATGTAATGACCTTCAATCTTTTGCAAAACATGATTAAGATTGTCTGCATAAGGTCCGAATTGATGTTTGACGTAGCGCAGTCTTAACGGTTCGCCAGCTACTTGCAAAAAATAGGCGAGTTTTTGAATTTCCAGCTTAGTTAAGCGATACCCAGGAATCCCGTACAATTCCAGCAAGCGAATCAATAAAGCACGCCCGATGGTCATTTTAGGGGTAGAGGTAGCCACCGGTATTTGGTCCGCCACCGGTGCGCCAGTCGGTTCAAAAATCATCACCTCAATATCGGGAACTTCCGCAAAAGATTGAACGATGAGAGGCTTAACTGCCGCCCAATCTAAGCCCCCATTTCCGCATCCCAGAGGAGGAATTGCGATCGAGGTAATTTCTAACCGTTTGACTTCCTCAACCAGTGCAATTAATCCCGCTTTGATATCTTCTATTTTAGATTTTCCCTTCCAGTGGCGCTTAGTGGGGAAATTAATGATGTATTTGGGGAATAGCTTATCCGTAGCAACTACAAACATCTGCCCCGGATGGATTCTCTTAGCATCACAAGCTGTTTTATAGGCTCGGAAATTTTCCGGGAACGCCTGCTTAAATTGCAAAGCAATCCCCTTCCCCATGACACCGACACAGTTAACGGTGTTCACAAGGGCATCAGCCTTTTCTGTCAATAGGTTGCCTTGCTTAAAGTGAATCATTGCCGGGAGTTGCTCTTTTGGTCAATGCCTTAATTTTAATAGTACCATTCCCGAAAAACCTTTACAGGTGTCGAAATCGTAAAGTTTTGTAATATTTCTTCAACCTCGGCTTTTCTTCCGGCATCTATCACCCGGATTTCTCGCACGAGTGTCCAAGGGAAGAACTCATAAACCAAGAATTCCGCTTGTCTGCGGCGCTTTCGGTCTCCATCCTCCAGGGTATCTGCCCAATACCCTGCATTCATAATCTCCCAATCAATCGCATTGAGAGAGTCGAGATTGTCATAAAATTCTGAATACCTAACAATTGCGTGACCGTCCGTAAATGCAAAAGGAAGACTTGCTGCTGCGATATCCTCCGCTGTTGCCACTAAGTGAATCACCGGACTTTGCCCCTGTTCATATCCTTGAACGTTGCCTCTGGATATGGCATAAAGCATCGGAGAACGAGGCGCAAAATACCAAGGAACGTAATCATGAAGAGTGCCGCCCCTGGAACAAGGAATATTAATTTGAGCGCGTTTATTCTGGATGGTTTCGTGAGCAATATCTACATAATTGATCGGCTGAGATTTTAAGTGATTGTTAGCAAGGAGGCCCTCAGAACGCAAAATAGAGGGTAAATTTTTAAGATGGGTAATATGGTAGATATAGGTGGTCATCTGACAATCATAGGGGGACGGAGGAGGGTAAGCAGATCTCAATCAGGCGTGACAGCAGGATTTGAGGGTAAGCATCATGTACTCATCACTCATTCCCGCCCGTTTCATTTCCACATACTGTAAGCTAACTTTTTTGTCAATTAAATTTAATACCGAATTAGATGGGCTTACCCTGTCGATTATAGCAATTGGGGATTCGGGAAAGCTGCGATCGCATTTCTAGTTGACAGTGTAGCGATCGCCACTTCAGAAATCTGACAACTACTTCCTCCGGCGGAACTAAGGGAACCTTGCTCAAAACCTGTTTAAATTGTTCCCAATTCCCCCGTTTTGCTGGCTCCACGACATAATCTTGAGTCATCCAAGGGGAAACTTGAGCCGAAAAGGCGATCGCCACCCATTGGTCAAGGGAGATATTGTCTCTTTCTGCCAATTTGGTAATTTGGTGGTACAAGGTATGGGAAATGGTTAGGTTTAACTAACGCATTTAAAGTGGGCACATCAAGCTAAAGGTCAATTTTCACAACTCACTTCAGCAGTGGAGTTTTTAGCCATAAATTCTTTGACATCTAAAACCTCGATTGTCACTACCTCTCCACTGGAAGAATAGTGAAGAATTAGGGAGCCTTCATCTTCAGCATAGGCAATGGGTTCCTCTGATAGTTCAATCAGCAAAGCATCCACATCTGGACTATATCGAATCCGTTTCATATCGCGACCTCCTTCCTGGGTAGTGGGTAATGACTAAAATGCGATCGGCATATTCTCTGTAAACGACTCTGAGAACTAAAGTCTCATTTAATCTTTTTTGAGCGATGTATTTTTCTCCTCCCCTAGACTCTACTTTGTCTGGCGCTCGGATTGTGTCTTGAATTATCTCTGGAGAAGTGGTTTTGAATCGCCATGAGAGACATTTGCCAAACCCCGTTTGTCCAACCGCTGACTATCTCTGCTTTTTTCCATAAAGGGAGCGATCGCCACAATTTAAACTGATGGAGTTCAGCATTGATATCAGTATCGATAGACTGGGTTCTATAGTTGGGCTGAATCTCGCTTATTTGTGTCAGTTGTCCCGAAAGTTCATCGGGGACATCAATGGTAATTCTAGGCATATCGAACCTCCAATCAAATCGTTGCTTGGCAGAGAGAGAGGTGGTCGAGATAGAAGGGAAAGGTTTAAAGCATCTGCCATCACCCTGAAATTTAACCCCCTGAATACGCTCTGTAGATCAAGAGAAATATAAGAGGAACTTTCCAGCGAACACTCCCTAAACAAAGTCAGGACTAAGTAGGTAGGCGAAAATATTTCCAGATTCGTTTTGCCTAAAACCCTTTTGCTGCCAGGGTTATGCCGGTTGCTCAACTTCGGGTTAATTCCGCCGACCTACTTAGCTGGGAGGCATAATGAGAGGAATTTCTTGATTTCGGTTTTTGCGGTAAATCGTAAAATCGCTGTCGAGGGTTAACACCATACTTTGAGGATATAACTCAGCCATCCTAACGATACAGGCATCTGCAAGGGACATCGGCACCGACTGGTAGCGCCTCGACAGTTCTTGTATGGAAGCGGCTTCTTCATTCAAGCGAAAAGAGATTTGAATCGTGCCGTTATTTAGTAAATAAATAACTGACTCTTGACCGTTATGTAGGTTTTTTAAAAGAAAACAAGCCTCTGAAATTACCGATTCACAAGTCAATAAAGGCGGTTTAACTTGAGCCACTTCCTGTTTTACCCACTCATGCCAACTATCGCGTTTATTAAGTAACGCAACCAATGGCCCCGTATCGATGATGATTCCCCGTCTCATGACCTGCCGTATCCCTCAAGATAATTTTTGTTTGTTGAGAGATCCGCTGGTCCTTCCACACAGCCAATAAATTGTGCCGCTTTAGTGAGAACTGATTCGGCAGTTTCATCTTCTTGAGAGAGATCTGTATCGGGTGCAATTTGTAAGTGTAACAATTCTACGAAATTAAGCACTTCCTGCTGTTTTTCAGGAGGTAAATTTTCCAATTTTTCCACAATGGTCTGAACAAGGCTCATGGCGGATCTCCATTTTTAGTTTATTGAGTATTATATCAGCTTGAAAGTGATTGTGATCCATCCAGGCATAGAATCGCGATCGCTGGGTGGACATGGTGAACGGCTAAACGCAGGAATTCGACAATTGGAAGAGGGAAATTTTCATCGGCATCAAGACGCACCCTATTTCAATCATCCTCATTTCTTTGAATTGCCGCTTCCATTTCCTCTAGCCTGGGAATAGTTCCAAGCATTGACTAAATCTTGGGCGCTGAGTTGAGGAAAATCTTGTAAAATACGACCATTTGAAGAGGTGGTACTATTTGATCAGAGGAAGGGTAAATCTGCGATCGCCACTTCAGAAATCTGACAACTACTTCCTCCGGCGGAACTAAGGGAACCTTGCTCAAAACCTGTTTAAATTGTTCCCAATTTCCCCGTTTTGCTGGCTCCACGACATAATCTTGAGTCATCCAAGGGGAAACTTGAGCCGAAAAGGCGATCGCCACCCATTGGTCAAGGGAGATATTGTCTCTTTCTGCCAATTTGGTAATTTGGTGGTACAAGGTATGGGAAATGGTTAGGTTTAACTAACGCATTTAAAGTGGGCACATCAAGCTAAAGGTCAATTTTCACAACTCACTTCAGCAGTGGAGTTTTTAGCCATAAATTCTTTGACATCTAAAACCTCGATTGTCACTACCTCTCCACTGGAAGAATAGTGAAGAATTAGGGAGCCTTCATCTTCAGCATAGGCAATGGGTTCCTCTGATAGTTCAATCAGCAAAGCATCCACATCTGGACTATATCGAATCCGTTTCATATCGCGACCTCCTTCCTGGGTAGTGGGTAATGACTAAAATGCGATCGGCATATTCTCTGTAAACGACTCTGAGAACTAAAGTCTCATTTAATCTTTTTTGAGCGATGTATTTTTCTCCTCCCCTAGACTCTACTTTGTCTGGCGCTCGGATTGTGTCTTGAATTATCTCTGGAGAAATCGTGATTCCGTGAGTTTCTAAGACTTCAATTTTTAGTAAGGCGTGTTGACTTAGTTCTATCCTTTTTTCGGCAGTCAAAGCTATCGCCTCCGGTTTAGATTGACAGGAATCAAGGGCGATCGCCTATTTGTGTCAGTTGTCCCGAAAGTTGATCGGGGACATCAATGGTAATGATAGACATTGGAAAACCTCTAACACAGAAAGAGTTGCTCTATTATAGCAATTGGGGATTCGGGAAAGCTGCGATCGCTTTTATAGTTGACAGTGTAGCGATCGCCACTTCAGAAATCTGACAACTCCAGCTTATCAAATTCCTCCGGCTCTATATATCTGGTGAATTTTATCAGATCCAATCCTCAAACCCTTGCCTAGCTGCAATTTCCGTTAAAGGAAGAATCGTAGATTCATAAGCAGATCTCAGCCGGTCGATTTCAAGTAAATCTAAGGAGTTGGAAATTTTGAGATCCATTAAATAAGATTCTATTTGTTTTAGCCATTGTGGCAATCCCATGATTTTATAAGAAATGCTTAATCCTTGGTGTTGCTGCCATACAAATTTGTGGAAATATCTGGGATTAGGTAATTTGTTGGATTTCGAGGAATTAATTTCGGGAAGAGTTGGAACTAAATTCCAAAGGCGATCGTGTGCGACATAGGACCAGGGTAAATAGTGGTCGAGAGAAATATTATTAGGGGTTAATATGGTTCCTGAATAAATACACCTGACCTCGCTATGCTGCAAAACTAATTTCCAATACTTCGTCTGAGATGACAGGGAATCTCGTTTTTGTGGGGGGAATAGTTTATTGGCTACTGCGGGAACATTGGGATTGCACTTTTGCATATATTTGAGCCATTCCCAGCATACCCACCCGCGAACGATCGCATAGTTTTCTTTCAGATAGGAAACCCATTCCGAATGTAAAATAATCCCACGGCACTCTTGCTTTACCGTTGAATCAAAACAATACAATGGTTTGCAGATATCAAAGTAACGTTGGGCAACCTTCGGCATTTCGCGATCTACTCCATGATCGATGTCTATACCTTTTAACTGTTTCCTCATAAAAGGCATAAGCAGACGGAATGGAACATATCGAGTGATATAGTTAACAATATCCTCTAAGTCTTGCTCACCTATTGTGGTTCGCAGGAGTTTTTTATCGGGGTCTCTAAATTTTAATATGGGTTCACCCACCTTTAATGCAAGTGTATCTAATTTGTCTGCTATTTTATCTTGGGAGCCAAAGGATAATTTAAAATAATTGTGCGGATACCAAGCATTTGCCAGCATCTCGATGATGATTTCGCGGAAACTAATCGATAGGGATTTGTGGAAATTTTGGCGGGCTAGAATATCTAAAAGTGACCAGAAAAAAAGATACTTGTAGGAATTGGTGGTATGGACAAATAGAGCTGATAAGGCTGCAATATTCAGGTGGTCAGAATTGGGGAGTTCTGAGGCATTCATTTTGGGGTTAACAACCGATTGCTAAGATTAGATAAACATTGGGCGAGGGAAGTAACCCGCCATGAATGTCGAGCCAATGGTCAAATCCTCGCTTGGCACTCAGATAGTGAATTTTAATCCCTAAGCCAGCTTTGATGCGATCGAGATACTCGTAAGTTTCGGGCAACTCCTTATGAGTGTCGCAGAAGAAGTATTCCATCTGCGGCACCTGTTTGTGCAGGAGTACGGCGAGGGCCGTGCTGTCCTTGCCACCGGATAAACCGAGGATATGTCGAAGGGGTTTGTTGCTCATATCTCCTGTAATTTTCCCACATTTCGGGCTGCTCACCCTAACTTTAGCAAGTTTTTCGAGGGCTTTTTTACCAAATTTTGCTTAAATCCAGAACAAACCCAGGCAAGATTGGCTCGCCACTAACTGTAGCCGGATTATTGAGGCATTCTACCGCATTTCCGGGACGATATATGTAAACTCGACGCTGTTTGCGGTCTATCAGCCATCCCAGTTGCACCCCATTATCGATGTACTGTTGCATTTTGTCTTGGAGTAGTTTTAAGGGGTCAGATAGCGATCGCAATTCCACCACAAAATCCGGCGCAAGGGGAGCAAATTGTTCCTGTTCTTCTGCTGTAAGGGCGTTCCATCGTTCCAACTTCACCCAAGCAGCATCGGGAGAAATTTGCGCTCCATTCGGTAAAGTAAAACCCGTACTGGAATCAAACCCAATTCCCGTCTCGTCTCCTTCAGTCCAGTTATAAAGCTGGCCGAGTAGTCTAAAATTGCGTCCACCCGTTTCGCTGCCAGTGGGGGGCATAATCACTAATTCTCCTGTGGCTGTGCGTTCAAGGCGTAAGTCTCGATTGAGTTGACAAATTTCTAAAAATTGCTCTGGGGTTAACTCGATCGCCGGATGGAGATGCAACACCACGGGATGATTTTCCATAGTCTGAGGAGTTTTCGTCGGATTCATGGTAAACCTCCTGGATTTGGCGATTAATTCACACTGATTTGATCGGCTTCAGGCTTCAGGGTTTCACGCTTTCGCTGTATTTGAGGAATATTCTCGGGGGAGGTTGCTGCCAAAACTCTTTCGGTTAGTTTAGCAACAAAGGCTTGCTGGAGTTGAGGATTATCTCGCAAAATCGGTTTTTGCAATATTTCTTCAACCAACGCCTCGATTTTACCTTGAGATTCGCGATCGCTCCAGACTATGCCGTGGGTTTCCTTGCCGTCGGGACGGGTAACGGTAATCCGCCGCGCCTCAAATCCCTCTCCTTTGGCGGCGACTTCTTTCTGCAACGCTTCCAGGTTCTTAAACCTTCTGGCGATGTCGCTGAGTTTAATCTCGAATCCGGTGGCATCTTCATCAGTCCAGGACTCGGCAGGTTTATCGGCAACTATCATCACCAGTGCTTCTAACCACTGGCGATCGCTTTTATTCTCATCTGCTGCCGCCTGAGCAAAACTGGTTAGGCGACGTTCCAGAGATTGACCGCTAATATAACTCGCACGCACTCGCAAATCTTCCCGCAGGCGAGTTTCGGGGCTTCTGATGCCAAACGCCTCGTATAAGCGCGTCTGACAGTCGTTGAGCAAGCAATCATAAGCAGTCTGAATCTCTCGCAGGGCTTCTACTAGCTTGGTGCGGAGGGTTTTGGCAATATTGGCATCCTCTCCCTCTTGGCTGGTAATTGCCGGCAAACCACAGGCTTGCGGTAAAGATGTAAACACCAGTTCGTCCGGTTCCTGGTCTCGCTGCAACGCCTGCAACACCCCCACTGCTTGGGCGCTGAGGCGCTTAGTTTGAGTGGTGTAGGGGGGTAATGCTTTGGCGAATTGAAACAAGGGTTTAACGACTGTTAACAGGGTGATATTACGAAGCCCCGGTTTATTGAGGGGTTTGCGTTTCCCCCAAATTGCCTCCAATTCTTTAAAGACTTGCGATCGCACTCCGAGGACTTCAAAGTATTTCACGGAAAAGCGATCGGGATACCTCACCAATATCTCGAAATGTTCCAATCCCAACACGGGGATAAAGGAGCCATCTTTATAAACCCCCACGTCGTCGATAAGGTAAAGCAGCACCGCCGCTAACAATATGGCGATCGCCCCTTGTTTCATGCCGTAGGGAGGCGCTTGCAGGCGCTGATAAAGCAAATCTAAGGTTTGCTGTTGTTCTTTCGCTTCCAGACAAAAGGTTTCAATCGCCTTCCAAACGTTGAAAATCCCCGCATCTTCCGGCGGCGGGTAAAATCCCCACTGGTCATCCTCGCAGCGATGGATTTTGGTTTCCGACAAAAGGGAGTAATAGATACTCACTTCCGGGCCGTATCCTGTCAATTCTAACCGTTGGCGATCGCCGTATTGCAACATTGCCGAAATCAACTCCAGTCTCGCCTTAGCGCCTTGGGAGGTGAGGTCGCGCCGATTGATTAGTTCATTCCACAAAATCGGGGTTTGAGGATAAACCTGATCGCACACCCGCGACAGTTGGGCGTGAAAATGGGTAATGTGGTTGAGGGTTTCTTGTTTTCCCAAAATCCAGCATTGGTTGGGATTTTCCGCGAGGTCAAAAGCCTGACTAAGGCTATCATCAAATAACTCCTCGGCTTGCACTAAACGGTAACGCACTTCTCGCCGCGCCACCCCGTCGCTTTGCAATTCGGGAGCATTATTTTCAATGTGTCGCAATGCAGCCAATTCCCGCGCCTGTATCCGCAAGGTTTCCAATTTGGCGACACCAACCACGATTAAAGGTTTGCCGTCGGTGGTCATTTCTGGCATAACATTGGGCAATTGTTCCCCCACCCAATAAGCGATCGCACCGTCGGCATCTTTCAGGGTACAAGAAAGAGCGGAGAGATGTATAGGATTATCAAGATAGCGCCGTTCAAAATAGCGCAGGGTTCCTGTAACATAACTGTGTCGTTGGGCGACTAGGGGTTCCAAAGGGCGAATTTCCGACAGAAGTTCGACTAGGGTGGTGCGATCGCTTCCCAAATAGTCGGCTACGGCGCTATCTACATTAAAATCAGACCCTTCCCAAATCCGCAACTCATCAACTTGTCGCCGATAGGTAACGATTCCTTTTTGCAGCAGGTTCTCGATCGCTTTTTCCCACTCCTGGGACTCGTCCACACCGTCACACATTGCCAAAGCCACAAGCGATCGTGTAGCTTTCAGCCCCCCGGTGGTGGTGACAATATTTAAGGTTCCGATAGTTTTCAGCACCCGTAAACTGTCAGGATCCAAGGTTTTGGAAACATCGTTAATTAAGCCCTGCACTTCTATCCATCGTTGCAGTTTCGGGCGGGAGGTGATACCCATCCCCACGGCTTCGATAAAATAGTCGTAAACACGGTCGAGTTTCAAGGTCGGCAGTTTCGTATCATCTGCGATCGTCTCTTCTAAATAGCGCCTAAAGGAATAGGGTTCGGCACTGGTGAGGAATGTAAATAAGGAGCGATCGTTTTGGGCGTATTGGGTGCATAATTCAGGTAATACTAACGCCGCCAACGGATGCAGGGGATAGGTTGCACCCAGCACCTCAGTAGTGATGTCTGAGGTAAGTGCGACAGGTAGTGAATCAAACCATTGTCTAGCCCTGTCATTAATCGCGCCTGTATAGGTTTTGGCATTTGAAGCATCGATCGCCTTACCCACCAATCGAAGCATTTGAGGGGAGGAATCTTTAAAGGGGATATCTTCAAACCTGCCTTGAATTTTCGCCCATTCGTTGCGTTGAACAGAACTCAATCTTTCCCCATAGTCTGCAAAGGCTTGATGTAGCAAACCAATTAAATAAATGGGAGAATTGCTATCACGAGGAAGTTCTGCTAATTGTTGCAACAGATATAAATCTTCTGCCCCTTGATTTTGGGCGACAAATTCTAGGTTTTTCCCTAACTCATCAATGATAATTAACAGGGGAGTTGCGGCGGCTTTACTAATTTCTTTAACTAGGGTGACAACATCTTTACTATTGACAGAGTTTTGGTGGTCAATTTCTGCATTTAAATCTACTAAGTCTCGGTATACTTGGGGTCTTTTCTGTGGGTTTTTGTCAGCCCAAAAACTTTCACAGCCACGATATAAAGCCCTAATAATTGTATGGCTTAAAGGTTCCCTTTGTGCGGTGACAATCGCCCTAAAAAAACCTGCTTTGGGGATAGTTTTAGTTAATGATAAATACTCTTTACTGTCGCTACCAAGGGTAGTTTCAATTAGTGCTAAGGCTTCCTGGTGGGCGGAATTTTTTTCGTCGCCACAGGCGGCAATTAAGAATTGAGCAAAGGATGATTTTCCGGTTCCATAGACTCCGGTTAGCGTCCAGGCGCGGTTAGCTTGGGGGTTAGTAAATCCGGTCAAAATTCGCCGCAGTGCATCTAGCGATCGCTCTGTTAGAATATATCCGGCTAAGGCTTCCACATTGTCAAAATCCCGCTCGATATTGATAGACCGAGAATAGCGACGATTGAGGCTAAAATAATCTGATAAAAGTTTAGGCATTGGATTAATCAACTCTCCTTTTATTGTAATACATTCCCAGCAGATGATCCGCTAATTCTTGGGGATTTTGGGTAAAGTAAAACTGAATTAATCCGGCGGCTTCCGATAAACCGATCGCATCCCACCCCCGCGCCACCCGTTCAATGGCATCACAGACGGCACTTTCTGGCAACTTAAACACCATCCCCGGACTACCGATATCATAAAGCAGCCGAGATAGGGCGATCGTGCGTTGTTCACGCCCCACAAATTCAGCGTATTCTAAGCAGGCTGCTACTACAATTTCCGGGGGTAAATTCCGCTTCTGGTTGACTCGGAAGGTGTAATATTTAGAGTCGCCAGCCCTAGTAATTAAACCCAATTCGGCAAAAGGACAATCAATCGAATCCTCACTCACTTGATGATTTCGGCTTTGTTTAACGTACATCCTTAGCAGACAGCTAACATCTTTATTAATTGAAGAATCAGCCAGATTTTTTTTGAGAGTTTTCCCATAGTCGGACACCGCCAAGAACAAATCATTTTGGGAAAATTCCACCCGCCGAAACTGATTAAAAGTGTAATGCCATGCTGCCGCGTCGCAGGGGGGTTTGAGCAAATTCCAGTGTAGCAACCACAGAGAAGCTGGATCTTCCAAAAACGGATCCCAGCCGTCATCTTTTAAAAGATTTTCGCCGAATACTGTAGGGCGATCGCCTTCTAAAATCTTAAAGGCTTGACACCAATAACGAAGCGATCGCACCATATTTTTCCCCACACCGAGACGCACTGGCGCATCTTCCGCCAAAAATACCCCAGGATCTTCCTTAGCTTTATCAAAACCCTTTTTCAGCCAGCCAAACCGAGGGTGAAAGGTCTCGTGACGGGCAAAAACCGGATTCACGCTTTGGGGTGGATCGATGATATGACGATTGAGGCTGGTTTGAATCACGATGGTTTCCGGTGACGTCTGGTAAACAAAACCCTTATTGTTACCCAGTCTGTGCCTGGGCGATCGGCCTGAGCAATAAAATTTTACATTCTTAACTCAGGGACTGGATCAGCTTGTTATAGCGGTTCGGTGGACTCATTATGTACTTTTCAAAGCCCCTCTCCCTTTCTGGGAGAGGGGTTTGGGGTGAGGGCGTATTCCTTATGGACATGAGAAACGCTATATGTCCATCGTCCATAGTACCGCGCTGGAGCAAAAAGTCAACCTACCGGCGGCTATAGAGACCCTGCCATCGTCCTCCTATTCCAGAAGCGGTAGAGTTCACACCAGGGCGATCGCTTCAATCTGTTGGCGGATCAACCGGGTTTTCCCGAGGCGATCGCCCTTGGTGGGGAAAAATTTCTCCTGCCATGGCTTCTCATCCTGACGATTTAGGTACAGAATACAGACATTTGTATCCAGTAAATAAATCACTCGATTTCTTCCCTCACCTGATATTCCCCTGGGTCATATCTGACCAACGGTTCATCGGCTAAACAGCCTGCGGTTTGTTCAAAAAATCCCGGAGGCCAGCCTAATTCGTCTGGGGTTTGAGTGGCGGAAGGTGGAGAAGCGGATTGATAGATAACAGCTATCTCTAACTCTTGATTCGCTAAATCTTGAGGCACTTGTAAAATAACTTTTCCTTCCCCATCCGCCCGGATTTTGAGTTTGATAATTTCCATCGTATATTTTGCCTGTTCAATTGATAGATTTTGAACAAATTATAACCAGATTTTATGTGACCTTTTGCACCAGGGGTACGCTGGAGGTTTGATCACCCGCCAGGTCTTCCCACTACTTAACCCTCAACGTGCGATCGCCTTAATGGAGGATTAAACGTCACTGAAGACAGTTTTTTTCCATTGGTCAATCACAATCAACCGCATATCTCGGAGTGTTTCCCCACAGTGCATATCCCCCTGTTCACAGGTTCAAAAATCTAAGTTTTTTCTCTGCCTTGGACTAAAAATTGAGGGATAACAACGGTGTAAGTCTGATTGGGTCTAAGGGGCGATCGCCTTCTAAAATCTTAAAGGCTTGACACCAATAACGAAGCGATCGCACCATATTTTTCCCCACACCGAGACGCACTGGCGCATCTTCCGCCAAAAAAATACGATCATCTTTTTCGGATTGATCAAACCCCTTTTTTAGCCAGCCAAACCGAGGGTGAAACGTCTCGTGACGGGCGAAAACCGGATTGGGGGACTGGATACTTGAAGGGCTTTGAATCATAATAGTTGTAGACAGCGGTTGCTATTGTTATCATTAATGATAGCCTATAGATAAGCGCCAAATTGAGCAATGGTAATGGGAAGTGATGAAAACTCGTCGGACTCGTAGTCAAGAACGAATTTTGAACAAACTTAAAACCCTGAGGCGATCGCTTTCGGCTCAGGATCTGTATATGGAAATGCGTAAAAATGACCAGGCTATGGGACTAGCCACAATTTACCGTTCCCTCGATGCACTGAAAAAGGAGGGTTTGGTTCATGTGCGGCTATTAGGGACTGGGGAATCTGTTTATGGTCTGGTACAGGAGGATGAACACTATCTGACCTGTGTTGAGTGTGGTTACTCAATTGTGATTGATGAGTGTCCAGTGCATCATTTAGAAACCACCTTACAAGAATCCCACCATTTTAAGATTTACTATCATACCCTGGAATTTTTTGGTTTATGCGATCGCTGTGCTAAGAACAGCAAATCGTGATGGTCTCCACCACCAAATCACTCGGATTTTTTCGGCTTATAGGTAGAAGCCACCTGTAGTTCTTTTAACTGTTTTTGATCAACCCCAGACGGTGCATTGGTAAGCAAACAACGGGCTTGTTGTGTCTTAGGAAATGCAATCACATCTCGGATCGAATCTTCCCCAGCTAATAGCATCACTAAGCGGTCTAAACCGTAAGCAATACCGCCATGGGGGGGTGTTCCATATTCAAAGGCTTCTAATAAAAAGCCAAATTTATTGTAGGCTTCCTCCGTAGATAAACCGATCGCATCAAACACCTTCTCTTGAATTTCCCGCTGATAAATCCTGAGACTACCGCCGCCAATTTCCGTACCATTTAGCACCAAATCGTAAGCCTGAGCCCTCGCCGTTTTCAAATCGTTAATATCATCAGGATGGGGAGAAGTAAAGGGGTGATGGATAGCTTCCAGGCGTTTTTCATCCTGGTTCCACTCAAACATAGGAAAATCCGTCACCCACAGCAGATTAATTTGGTTCGGGTCAATCAATCCCAACCTGTTACCAATCACTAATCGCAGTCTGTCCAAGGTTTTATTAACCGTGGCTACATCCCCCGCACCAAACAGTAATAAATCCCCCGCTTTAGCATTAGTGCGCTGCAGAATTTCCGCTTTTTGGTCATCACTCAGGTTATCTTTAATCGCGCCGATAGTATCGATTTGTCCATCGGCTTTCACCCTAATATAAGCCAATCCTTTCGCCCCGGCTTCGGTGGCTTCTTTAAACAAATCCCCACCGGGTTTAATTTGCACATTAGAAATCAAATCATTTCCCCCAGGAATCGGCAGGATTTTCACAATACCCCCCGATTTGATGGCGGCGGAAAATACTTTAAAACCGGAATCTTTCAGCAGGTCAGAAACATCAGCCAGTTCTAAGCCAAAGCGGGTATCTGGCTTATCACTCCCATAGCGTTCCATCGCCTCACTATAGGTCATGCGCGGGAATGGGCGGGGTAAATCAATATTTTTGACAGTCTTAAAAATATGACAAACCAGGTTCTCATTTAAAGCGAGAACTTCCTCCTGAGACATGAAACTCATCTCCATGTCTAATTGAGTAAATTCTGGTTGTCGGTCAGCCCGTAGATCTTCATCCCGGAAACAGCGGGCGATCTGATAATAGCGATCGAACCCGGAGACCATCAGCATTTGTTTAAACAATTGGGGAGACTGAGGAAGGGCGAACCACTCCCCGGGGTTAACCCGACTGGGAACTAAATAATCCCGTGCGCCTTCGGGAGTCGATCGCGTCAAAATTGGGGTTTCCACCTCAATAAAATGTTCTTGATCTTCCAGGAAGCGCCGCATAGCCTTAATCACCTCATGGCGCAATTGTAGGTTACGGGTCATGCGTTCCCGTCGCAGGTCCAAATATCTATACTTGAGGCGTAATTCTTCGCGGACCGATTCGGTATCATTACTAGATACCAGGAATGGTAGAGGCTTTCCTAGTCCGTTGAGGATCTCGATTTCATCAGCATATACTTCTATATCCCCCCCAGGTATTTTGGGGTTGATGGACTCTTCGGGACGCTGTGAAACCCGACCAGTGATGCGTAAAACGTATTCATTACGGACAGAAGTAGAAAGGCTGTAGGAATTAGGGGTGCGTTCAGGATCGCTGATAATTTGTACCAGACCACTGCGATCGCGCAGATCCAGAAATACCACCCCCCCATGATCGCGATAGCGATCGACCCAGCCGCAGAGGGTGACTGTTTCTCCAATATTAACACTTCTTAGGTGTCCGCAGTAGTAGGTTCTCATGGTTATCGCGGGTAGGTTCTCAATTGAAAATTTTAGTCTCGCAGTGTACCAGTATACGAGATTATGCTGAAAACTCGCACTAATTTTTTAAGCCAACTTCTAAGCCAACTTTTTAGGTAATTTGACCGTAAAACAGCTACCCTGACCCTTTTGGGATTTCACATCAATACTGCCATGATGGGCGGCGACAATTCGGGATACCAAATGCAGTCCTAAGCCACTTCCCGATCGCTTATGGTTTCCTTGACGAAACCGATCAAAAATAATGGCGCGATCGCCATCAGACATTCCCTCTCCGGTATCCTCAACTTGTAAAATTATCTCAGGTGTGCCATGGGTCGGCGTGGCTGCTACCTTTAGAAGGACGGTAATTTTGCCCATATCTGTAAATTTCACCGCATTTCCCAACAAATTCATCACCACCCGCCGCAATTCTAAGGGGTCTCCCACCATTGATATCCCCGCTTCCACCTGGTCTATATCTATGGTTAAGCCTTTTTCCATAGCCAGGGGGGTCAATTCTTCCACTACCTCTTTGACTAATGCACTCAAGTCTAGGCTAGAGAAGGCAATAGTTTTGCGATCGGCTTCATAGCGATATACTTCCAGTAGGGTATTTACCATCTGTAGCAGATTTTGGTTACTGCTAATCATAGTAGCGATCGCCTCTGACATTGTTGGGGTCACTTGTCCTAATGCACCCTGCTGGAATAGTTTTAACATTCTATCCGCCGCCACCAGGGGGGTCCGTAGGTCGTGGGTGAGACGAGAGACAAAATCTTCCCGTTGGCGTGCCATTTGCGCCTGTTCATCGATACTATGTTTAAGTCTGAGTAGCGATCGCACTCTGGCTAGGAGTTCGTCAATTTCTACCGGTTTACGGATAAAATCGTCCGCCCCCGCGTCCAGTCCTTCCACTACACTAGACTGATCATGGGCTGTAATCAATAAAATCGGGATAAATGGCAGATTGGGATTATTGCGGATACGGCGCGTCACTTCATACCCATCAATTCCCGGCATCATCACATCCAATAATACCAGTTGGGGGGGCTTCTCTAATATCGTTTTTAGGGCTGACTCCCCGTCCGGTTGACAATAAACCGTGTATCCCTCGTCAGCTAACATGGCTTCAATCAGAAATAGATTTTCTGGGGAATCATCAACCGCTAAGATATTTGGGCGGGAGTGTGTTGAGGGTACAGCAGAAGAATACATAGTTATTGTATTTTGTCAGAAATTATCCAAAAAGCTAAAGTTTGCCACACTATCGAGTCCGTTTAGACCACCTTAACAGTTAATGGGTCAAATCGGGTTGAGATACTCCCGCCTTGTCTCTGAGATGATGACCCATCTCCTATTAATGATACAATCATTGTTTCGTGGCTGACAATAACTCAGGGTCAGCCTCCTACCAGCACATTATGGCAGATTTTGCCTAGTGCTGTTTTCCGACAAAGCAGTTACAACTCCCCTAAGATTGATTTACTGGTATTGATAAAATTTTCTGGAGGTAAAATCATGAAAAAAATTCGGGTGGTTTTAATTGAAGATCATGATTTAACTCGTGTGGGTTTAAAAACAGCCTTACAACAGAGTGAACAGGTGGAAGTTGTGGGGGAAGCCTCCAACGGTCGCCAGGGTTTACAAGTGTTGAAATTGACTCGACCTGATGTGGCAATTGTTGATATTGGTTTACCTGATATAGATGGCATTGAATTAACTCAACAGTTTAAAGAATATCTGCGGGTAAAAGGGGGACAAAATACTAAGATTTTGATTCTGACTATGCACGATAATAAAGATGCTGTGATGGGTGCTTTTTCGGCGGGGGCAGATTCTTATAGTGTTAAAGATGTGAGTATCGATCGCTTAATGGAAGCTATCCAAGTCACCAGTGAAGGCAATTCCTGGATTGACCCCGTGATTGCTCGCACTGTCTTACAACAGGCTCAAAATCTACCAGGTGAAAATAAGGATGCGGCTACTGTTACTATAAATGCCGTTGAACCAGAGTATAAAGAATTTTTATCTACCTGTCCCCTAACTGAACGGGAATTGGAGGTCTTAGAATTGATTGTCGGCGGACGCAGTAATGCCGAAATAGCTGAAAAGTTATATATCACTGTGGGTACAGTTAAGACTCATGTTCGCAGTATTTTAAATAAATTGTGTGCTGACGATCGCACTCAGGCGGCGGTCAGGGCTTTACGTTCCGGCTGGATTGAATAATTGCCTTAATTCCTATTCCCCACCCCCTCTGGCTTTCTGCGATTGTCTCCTCTCTAATCAAATGGGTTTTACCCTGTTGACACTATCGGTTGATTTATGTTAATCAGCCGCTTTTTAGGTGCGTTGACATCAAATCTTGACATAGGTATTTTTATACTTCCCTAGATAGAGGATAGATGGGGGTATTGTATATTATAAGTTATTGAGTATGGAATGGGTAACTGTAAATCGGCTACCATCAAATTCCGTGCCATCTCGATGATACTAATAACCCAGATATAAGTTAAGAGTTTTCCCCCTGGCTTTGTCTGGGTAAATTGCAGAAAATTTGGTTGGATATTGTCAACAAAATGACTATGAATATTTATGATAGTGTAATCCCCCAAAACCCGGCTAATATCCTGATAGTAGATGACTCCATAGATGGCAGATTATTAGTAGAAATTCTGCTGCAAGATGCTGGCTACAACGTGCAAACAGCCGAGAGTGGTCAGGTGGCATTGCAGATGGTTGAGTCATCACCGCCGGACTTAATTATCTTGGATTTGATGATGCCAAAAATGAGCGGTTATGAGGTGATAAAAATCTTGAGGTGTCAACCAACCATCCCGTTTATTCCGGTCTTGATTATGACGGCTTGTGGCTATTTGGAAGAAAGAGAACAGGCACAGATTGATGTGGATGGTATCATTTACAAACCCATTGATTTGGATTTATTATTGTCTCAAGTGGAGGGGTTGTTAAAGAAGACAAAAAAGCCTAGAAATGAATATTGTCTGGGTTCCTATGGTTGAGGTGGAGATTGCCAGCCTAAAATCCGGTAAACATCAATCAGTTGCTGTTTGCCTTTGAGAGGAATCAATCCCCAAGATTCTACCTCAAATACATCGGGAAGATAGACTAAAGTTTGATAAGCAATGAGGATGCGACAGGGTTCAGACTGTCTATCTTTCTCACAACTTTCCAGGCGAGAGGCAATATTAACGGAATCTCCCAACAAGCAATATTCTAGTCGATCGCGACTGCCTAAACTGCCAGCAACTATCGGTCCGGTAAAAATCCCAACTCTCATTTCAATAACGGGTAGATTTTGGGATTGCCAAAGTTTATTTAACTCCATGAGACGATCGCCCATTTCCAAAGCACAAGCCACCGCCGCATAGGCATCTTGAGCAATTTCTGCCTCCGTAGTGCGGGCGATAGGAACGCCAAAAGCAGCCATAATCCCATCTCCCATAAACTTGTTGATAATACCTCGATGACTATGGACACATTGAGTTAAGGTAGCCAGATACTCATTCAGCCATTCGATTAATTGTTCTGGGGGTATTTGCTCGGAAATTGTGCTAAAATTGCGGATATCAGTAAATAGCATAGTAGCCACCAGTTTCTCCCCGGGTAACTTGCCATTAGTCATCAGGCGATCGCGACTATTCCATAAAGCCTTGGCGATTTCCGGGGAGGCATTTTGTCCGAGTAATCCCATCACCACCTGTTGCTGTCGCTGGGCGCGAAATCCCAGGTAAATAATCACAATCACAGAAGTAAACAGGAGAGTAAGGCTAGGGGTAACCATGGGAACCCAGACACTGTTTAAAAATAGGTAAAATCCCCCCATCCACAAAACCCCTAACATTAGTGGGGGGCAAAATATCCACACCAGGGGATGACGCACCACGACAACGACCATGACACCTACCACCCCCCAACCTATAGCCCAGACAAATTCTGCCCAAGGTGGCCAAAACACAAACAGAGAACGTTCTCCCGCCACCACATCTAAAAGTTGACTAACCATTTGGGCGTGAATTAACACTCCTGGCATTTTCGGGGAAATTCTGCGGCTGGGACTATAGGGAGTCAGAAATAGATCTTTTCCGCTGGGTGCGATCGTTCCGATTAACACGATTTTATCCTCTACCCAGGAGGAGGGGATGTTACCATAGAGAACCTCGCTCACACTCACCACCCTAGCCAAGGGTTTACGGGAACGGTAATCGAGGAGAATTTGATATCCTTGGTCATCAATGGTCTGATATCCGCCACTGGTGCGGTCAAGGGGTAAAAATTCCGCCGCCCCCCAACGAATATCATCAGGGTGAAGGGGGCTATTGGTGGGTTCTATTCCCTGTTTTTGCCAGTATCTGAGGGCGAGTCGCATGGAAAATGAGTAGAAGGGTTCGTCTTCAATGGTGGCTAACATTAAATTGCGGCGCACTACTCCATCAGGGTCTAGCAATAAATCATTGAATCCGACCCGACTGGGGGGGACGGTGGGAGGGGCGAGGGTTCCCTGAACTTCTGCATCTCCTAGGGCTTTGATGGTGATAATTTTGGGGTTGTCAAGCTGTTGGATTAATGATTGATGTCCGGGTTCATAGGGAATGTCCCGATAGATATCTAAACCGATCGCTTGAGGTTGTAGCTGGGAGAGGCGATCTAAAAGTTGGGCGATAACTTCATCAGATAAAGGCCAGCGATTGAAGGCGACTATATCTTCCTCGGTGATACCAACTATCAATAATCGCGGATCTGGCTCTAAATCGTTGCGCAACCGCACCATAATATCAAAGGCTATCAATTCGAGGGTTTGGAGTCCTCCCGCCTGTTTCAGGAGCAAAATTGCCAGGATAACGATCGCATTGGCGATCGCACAGGCGATAATCTCTTTGAGATCTGCGCGTTTGTTTTTGAAAACTTGCAACCACTTCCCACTCACGGTTAATCCCCATTTGGTCTAGCCATTCCCATTATTATTATTACCCACACGGGGAAAGACTGGGGGAAATTTAACCGGGGAATGCCGATATTTGTTATAATTACCCTAGGGCGAGAGTTGGCGCAGGCGGTTGCGGATTCATTAATTTGGATCTGAGGAAAGTCCGGGCTCCCCAAAGACCAGACTTGCTGGGTAACGCCCAGTGCGAGCGATCGTGAGGATAGTGCCACAGAAACATACCGCCAAAGGGGCTAATTTGGCTCACTGGTAAGGGTGCAAAGGTGCGGTAAGAGCGCACCAGCGATATCGTGAGGTATCGGCTCGGTAAACCCCGGTTGGGAGCAAGGTCGCAGGGATGACGGTTGGTCTTTTACCGATCCCGTTTATGGTGTACCGCTAGAGGTGTCTGGTAACAGACATCCCAGATAGATAACTGCTATCTTGATTGCTATTGGCAGTTGAGACAACAGAACCCGGCTTATGTCTGGCTCTTGCCTTTTTAACAACCCACAAAGAAAGGGGATTTCTCGGCGACGGGGAATTGTTAATCATCGGGAAATTGCCAACAGGATATTCTCTCGATATTTGTGCTTCCACAACTGGCGCAGTTTTCGTCCCAGGCTGAACTTACCCATTCGGCTTCACAGTCTCGACAATGACAGAAAACGTTATTAATATCGGCTTGGCGAATTTGCGATCGCCAAATTTCTAATAACTCCTGATGGTTGCTTGATGTATCTTCGGACATAAGTGATGATTTCTGGGTTGGGCTATTATGTCAATATGCTATAATGAGGGGCGCTGATTATCAAGGACAACCATGGCAATTTTACACCTGGAAAATGGGGTTACCTATACTGACCTAGAAGATATTAGGCGAGAACTTTCCGCTTTGAATGTTAACCTAAATAGATGGCCTGTGGGAGAAGATCCAGAAATTCGCCGCCTATTGGGTGAGGCGAGTTTGGATGACAACCAAAAACAACAGGTGCTACAATCTCTGGATGGGTATTTTAAGGAACTTCAGGAAACGGCTGGTTATCAGTCCAGGGATTTAATCGTTTTACATCCTGATATCCCTAACTTAGACGGCTTACTGGCTAAGTTTGAGCAGTGCCACACCCACGCTGATGATGAAGTGCGCTATATTATTGAGGGGGAAGGTGTCTTTGGTTTTGTGGGTGTTGATGGTGGTCAAATGGAGTTAGTCATTGAAGCGGAAGAATATATTAATGTTCCAGCAGGGACGGAACACTGGTTTCACTTGACGGATACTAAGAGAATTAAGGCGGTGCGCTATTTTAGTAATACGGAGGGATGGACCCCGGAATATACTAACACTAAAATTCGGATTTCCCGGGATTCGGCGGCGGCGGTTTTGGGTTGATGGCGCGATCGCACTGGGATTAGGTAAGATAAGGTTAGGGGGTTGTCTAGGAGGGAGGGTCAATGAGTCAATGTCTCAATCCTGACTGTTTGGCTAATAACCCACCTGATAGCAGGTTTTGTCAGCGATGTGGTGCTAAACTGTTATTAAAAGAACGCTATAGGGCGATCGCCATTATCGGTCAAGGTGGCTTTGGTCGCACTTTTAAAGCGGTTGATGAGGACAAACCCTCGAAGCCTCTTTGTGTGATTAAACAGTTTTTTCCCCAAGGGGTGGGGACTCAGGGAATTGAGAAAGCTAAACAACTGTTTGAACTGGAAGCGGTGCGTTTAGATGAGTTAGGACATCATCCCCAAATCCCCGCACTTTATGCCTATTTTACCCAGGATAATCGCCAATATTTAGTGCAGGAATATATCCCCGGTAAAACGCTGCTAAAGGAGTTGGAAACCCAGGGAAAATTCAGCCAGCAACAGGTGATTAATCTGCTGGGGAGTTTATTACCGCTGTTGGATTTTATCCATAATAAGCAGGTAATTCACCGGGATATTAAACCGGATAATATCATCAGAAGACACCCGGACCAGCAACTGATTTTAGTGGATTTTGGGGCGGCAAAATTTGCGACAGCGAAGGCTTTAACCAGTCCGGGGACTAGCATAGGTTCCTCGGGATATGCGGCACCGGAACAAACGTTGGGACAGGCTAACTTTAGCAGTGATATCTACAGCTTGGGTGTGACCTGTATTTATTTATTAACCCAAGTACCCCCCTGGCAATTATACAATGTTCATGATGGGGAATGGAATTGGCGCAAATATTTAGGCGATCGCCTAAATTCTCCCCTCGCAGATATACTAGATAAAATGGTGATGACCAGCAGCAATAAACGGGCTTCAAGTGCGTCGGAAGTCCGAGACGACCTGAAAGCATTGTTATCACCATCTACCGACTATAGTTTCCTAGAAAAGCTGCTGAAAAGTGGCAGATGGAAGGATGCGGACCGAGAAACCACCACGTTAATTTTAGCAGTAGCCCATAGGGAAAGTCAAGGTTATTTGGATATAGAGAGTTTGGGGAAGTTACCCTGTGATATATTCCGCACCATTGATCAGCTTTGGTGTCAATATAGTAATGGTCGATTCGGATTTAGTGTCCAGTATCGAATTTGGCAAGAAATCGGGGGTTCTACCAGTGCGGATATAGAGACTTATAAGCTGTTTGGGGAAAAGGTGGGATGGCGGCGACCGAATGACTGGTTATGGTACAATAACTTAGTGTTTGAAATAGACAAAGCACCCCCCGGTCATCTCCCGTCGGGGAGGGTGGGGGATATTGCGATCGCCAGTAGATTAATGGGGAAATTAGGAGGGTTTGGATTGACGAGAGTTCTGGCAATTATGGCAAAATTAGAGGAGTGTGGCATCGGCTAATCAAGACCTGAGCCAAGCCTTCCAAGCAAAATAGGGTAAAGCCAACATTCTCCGCCACCGCCAAGGTTCCTGATACAAACGATAAAGCCATTCTAAATGATGTTCACAAAACCAAGCGGGGGCGCGTTGTTTTTCTCCCCCCCAAATATCAAAACTGCCACCAACTCCAATCCACACAGCATCAGGACATAAATGGCGATTTTTAGCAATCCAAAACTCTTGACGGGGAACCCCTAAACCGACTAGAATTAATTGAGGTTGTAATTCCTGGAGACTGGCAAGCATTTCCTGTTCTTCGGAGTCGGACAGATAGCCGTGATAAGAGGCGATCGCCAAACCTTTAATCCGGTGCTGAAAATGCTCTGCGGCTTTTTGAGCAATGCCAGGTTTTCCACCATAAAAAAACACCAATCCAGAGGGTATTAGCTGGTTAAACTCATGGAGGAGGGTTTCGGCTAATTCAATTCCCGGACAACGCTGGATAGGGTGTCCTTTGAATTTTAAATAAAGCACCACCCCCGCACCGTCAGGAATTACTAGGTCGGCGTTTCGGATTAATTCGGCTAGGGGTTGATTAGATTCGGCGGCGATCGCCATTTCAGCATTGAGGGTGATGACATTAGTTCCCAAACCCTGACTCAGCCGCGATGACAGCCACTGGCTATAATTATCAGCCAGATGTACTGGTAATCCCAAAACGGGGAAAGTTGGTAGGTGTGTTTCTGGTGTCAATGAACTTGGTGCCATGGATTGAGTTAATTCCCTCACAGAAAATTATACCTGGCGATCGCTCTCCAAATTAACTAATTTCTGCAGTTTCGCTTTCCTGGTCTGGGAAATGCGATCGTCCGGTTGGCTCAATGGTTTGGTTGGCTCAAAAATAGCGGAAACGGTTTCCGTCCCCTGACGGGGAATTGGTAGGGTTGGACGGAGAACTGTAAAACTTCTAAAAAGGGGCATGACGTTGGCTCAGTTTCCGTCCCCTGACGGGGAATTGGTAGGGTTGGACCATAAGATTTAAACACACTTTAGTTTTGTATTCTTCTGAGTTTCCGTCCCCTGACGGGGAATTGGTAGGGTTGGACGCAATGCCGGAGAGGGCTACAGATACCACAGGACAAGTTGAGTTTCCGTCCCCTGACGGGGAATTGGTAGGGTTGGACTATGGTAAGGGAAGTTATGTGAGGGTAGTTATGTGAAGTAGTTTCCGTCCCCTGACGGGGAATTGGTAGGGTTGGACTCGGGAGAAGAAGGAGCTCCCGAACGGTAAGATAATCATGGTTTCCGTCCCCTGACGGGGAATTGGTAGGGTTGGACCATCTCAAGTCAAAGGGAAAATGGCACATCGAGCGAGAGGCAATGAAGTTTCCGTCCCCTGACGGGGAATTGGTAGGGTTGGACCAGGTGCAGCTGAAGGGATAACACCTAGGGCATTCCTAAGTTTCCGTCCCCTGACGGGGAATTGGTAGGGTTGGACACCAAGAAGCCCCTGGCTTTCAAATTGAGTCGTTCATGCTGTAATTGGTTTCCGTCCCCTGACGGGGAATTGGTAGGGTTGGACTCTGCCCCAATATGGGCAGTACCTTCAACTAGTCAAGTTTGAGTTTCCGTCCCCTGACGGGGAATTGGTAGGGTTGGACAGGAGATTATCATCTCAGAACAAATCGTCTCAGTGACCGGGGGGGTTTCCGTCCCCTGACGGGGAATTGGTAGGGTTGGACTCAACGGTCAGTTCTCCTATGAACTGTTCCTGAAGTTAATTTCTAACCCTGCATGTTTCCGTCCCCTGACGGGGAATTGGTAGGGTTGGACAGGGTACAGAGTTCGTATTTATGGAGATAAATACTAAAGAACCGTTTCCGTCCCCTGACGGGGAATTGGTAGGGTTGGACAGGAGGACATCAGAAATTCAGCAGCGATAGAAGCGGAAATCGCGGTTTCCGTCCCCTGACGGGGAATTGGTAGGGTTGGACATAGAAGCAGAAATCCGCGGTATCGCGGCTGAAATCTCGAAAAGTTTCCGTCCCCTGACGGGGAATTGGTAGGGTTGGACCCTATACCTTTGGAAACGTTGCAGTATGGGGTTTTCAAGGTGCGATCGCGCGAGACTACCTAGAAGGTGCTTAACAAAACTTTACAGGCTGTTTTTGTCGAAGCAAATTCCTTTGTTTTCACGTAAATTAATACTATCAGAGACAGCGCCAGACTGTCAACCCCCAAAAACAAAAACTTTTCTGTTGTTGGCTCCAGTTTACTTGAACGATCGCCCTATTCAAACTCGCGCGAGGTTATGAGAATCTGTAATATAACTTTACAAACCCCGCAACTATTACCCCCAAGGCAACAGAGCCATTAGGGAGTGTCGATCGCCTCTCAAAAGGGAAAGAATTATGAGAATCACCACCCACTGCAGCAGGCAGGTGGTATCCTAGAGGCAAGATTCCGCCCAAGTACAAATCAAATCGCCCAGGTGTGGGCTATGGTCTAGGGGTGGCGTGAGGTGTAGTTGGCTGTCGGGAAACCTGTCACCAAGATTAGCCACCAAATCAACGATCGCATCAGTAGTGCGACCCGAGAACAGGAAATAAGGCAAAATCCCAATCCGGTGATATCCTGCTTGTAGCAACTCCTGAACCCGTGACTCCATCCCCGGAGCCACAGACCAATAAGCCACAGAAGCGTTGATTTTATGGGCTAGGTGAGCGATCGCTTCATTTCCACCCGCGCGGCGACTCCCATGGGAAAGTAGAATCCAAGCATCAACATCGTAACCAATCATAACATTTTCCAGCAGTACAGACAACTGCTGGCGTTGGCTTCCCAGATAAGGTTGTAGGTGAATTTCTATCTCGGTTCCCAGGGATTTTTGGGCTAACTCCACCTCCGTGGGGATATCTTCTCCCACATGGACCCCAGGTAACAGAAACAACGGCAGAATTTGGACTCGATGAATCCCTAAACTCAGGCTATACTCAGCGAATTGGTGAATTTGTGCAGATAGCGGAGTCGGTCCCAACTCCAAAAC